>NZ_JBQQFC010000111.1:0-7387 GCF_052258445.1 Psychrobacter sp. T6-1 | reverse complement strand
TTATTCGTCAAACAAGACGTCACTGACGAGGCGGATTGGCAACAAGTGATAGAGGCTACAATAACTAAGTTTGGTCAAATCGATGTGCTCGTCAACAATGCAGGCATTACCACGCACAAATCGATATTGGATACCTCGGTTGATGACTATCGTAAAATCCTCGAGATCAATCAAGTCTCAGTCTTTTTGGGGATGAAAGCAGTCATCCCAACTATGAAAGCGGCCAAGCAAGGCTCTATCATTAATATCTCCTCAATCAACGGTCTGGTTGGCGGCGCTATTGGCTATACCGATTCCAAATTTGCGGTACGCGGTATGACTAAAGCTGCAGCACTTGAATGCGCGCCCTTTGGCATACGTGTCAATTCTGTGCATCCAGGTGTGATTGCTACGCCTATGATCTCTCAAGGCGATACCAAAGACGCTGTTGAGGCATTTGCTAAGACCATTCCTTTACAGCGCGTCGCTCAGCCGGAGGAAGTCAGTAGTATGGTGCTCTTTTTGGCATCTGATGACTCTAGTTATTCCACTGGTTCAGAATTCATTATTGATGGCGGTTTGACCGCCAAATAGCCTCTGAGTGCAACCATAAATCCCTGTAGTTTGAAGCTTATAAATAACAAGATAGTGTTGAGTAGTTAGATTCATCCGACACTATTTTGCTTATTTCACTTAGCCTGCTGTATTGTTTCTCAAATAATACACTGACTGTTAATTTATACTTACAGGTATTAATGCTTGTTTTTTATAAAACTATGAGTTAACCTCTGTTAATCAGAACCGATACACAAGTTATACAAAGCTACTGATAAAGATAGCATTAAACAATCATTGAGTTATAACTTGTAAGTATAGTCAGCAGCGTTAAAAGATTCTAACAGCGCTCCGCTTAGTACCAAGGATTGGACTAAGCGCTAACGTATAAGTTATAGAGGTATTTATGAATAAGCGTTTATCTGGTTTACTTACCCTGTCAGTTTGTCTGTTTGCAGGCTCAACCTTAGCTATCAATACTAATGCAGCAGAAAGCGCCTACAGTACTTTGTCACAAGACAATAACTCTCATATTGACCGCGTTTTAAGTGAACTTACTCGCCAGCATGATGGTGCTTCAAGTCTTGTCAAATCTGCTCGTCAGCCATCATCTTTAGCCTTAAATAGCTCATTGCTCACTAGTGACACCGCACAAGTGAGCCAAGATGATAATGTTTTAGAGCGCCTAACTGCATCCGCTTCTAACTCATTGAGCAAATTTACTCAAAGTGGCTTAGCTTCTTGGTATGGTCGTAAGTTTCATGGCCGCAAAACTGCTAGTGGTGAGACTTTCGACATGAATGCCTTAACAGCGGCGCATCGCTCACTACCGCTCAACTGCTATGTTAAGGTGACCAATAAGACCAATGGTAAAAGCGTTGTGGTAAAAGTTAATGACCGTGGCCCCTTCCATGGTAATCGCGTTCTAGATTTATCTTATGGTGCTGCCAAAAAGCTTGGTATTACTAGCAAAGGCGTCGGCAATGTCTCTATTGAGCGCGTATCTGGACCCTAAGGTTTAAATACATCATCTAATTGCTAAGTATTGACTAATGGTTAAGTACTGCCCATAAAAAACGCCTCATTAATGAATGAGGCGTTTTTTTGCTTAAGTTTTATGCTTGATTAGAACCATTAACCTAGTCATCTATCTCAAAAGCATTTTGGATAGCGTCATCAAGACGCTCAACGGCAATCACATTGATGCCCTTAAACTGAGGCGAGTTCTTAGCAGGCGCATTGGCTTTTGGCACGATAGCATGCTTAAATCCGTGCTTCATCGCTTCTTTCAAGCGCTCTTGACCATTAGGTACTGGACGTATCTCACCTGATAGCCCCACCTCTCCAAATACCGCTAATGAGGATGGCAAAGCACGCTCTTTGATACTAGACGCACAGGCGAGCAGTACTGCTAAATCAGAGCCTGTCTCTATTACCTTGACCCCACCGACGACGTTGACATATACATCTTGCCCGCTAGTATGAATGCCGCCATGTCGATGCATGACCGCAAGCAGCATAGATAAGCGCTGAAAGTCCAAACCTAACGCCATACGCCTTGGCTGCCCTTGTGAGTCATCAACCAGTGCTTGCACCTCCACCAGCAGCGGACGCGTACCCTCACGGCTCACCATGACCACAGAGCCTGCCACAGGCTTATCATAGCGGCTCAAAAATATCGCTGATGGGTTCGCCACTTCCTTAAGCCCCATATCAGTCATACCAAAGATACCCAGCTCATTGACCGCGCCAAAACGATTTTTGACCGCGCGTATCATCCGAAAGCGCGAATCAGACTGACCTTCAAAGTACAGTACCGTATCAACCATATGCTCAAGCACACGTGGCCCTGCCAGCGTACCTTCTTTGGTTACGTGACCGACTAAGAATAGCGCTGTGCCTGTCTGCTTGGCATAACGAGTTAATATCGCTGCCGACTCGCGGATTTGGCTTACGCCACCTGGTGCTGAATTGATCGCGTCAGTATAAATAGTCTGTATAGAGTCGATGATTGCGATAGCTGGCTGCTCTTGAGTGAGCGCGGCGCATATCGTCTCGACATTGGTCTCAGCGAGCACTCGAAGACGATCTGCGGGTAGCTCTAAGCGTTTGGCACGCATAGCCACTTGCGCTAAGGACTCCTCGCCTGTGACGTATAACGCGCTACCTGCTAATGAGTCAGCACGCGCCATATTGGTCGCTGTCTGAAGCAAGATAGTTGACTTACCAATACCAGGATCGCCGCCGATAAGCACTACCGACCCTGCTACTAAGCCACCGCCAAGTACGCGATCAAACTCACTAATACCAGTAGGCAGGCGCGTATCTAGCGTCACACTGACCGCATTGAGCGGCATCACTGCGCTATGAGTCCCTGAATAGTTGCCGCCAGTGGTCGTGCCGTTAGGGGGATGGCGCGGCGCGGCTCGAGGCGCGCTTTTTGCGCTAGCTTTGTTGTGATGCGGCATACTAACATTTGGTGCTTCGACCAGACTGTTCCACTCTGAGCAGTCAGAACACTGACCTGCCCATTTACCAAAATGCGCGCCGCAACCTTGGCAGACATAACTGCTTTTGTTTTTTGCCATAGAGGATAAGCCTTATTTAGCTTACTTTAAGTCGTACATGGTAGCGTACAATTATCAGTCAGCATGAACGGGGAGCTTTAATAAATAGAATCAGACGGCTAAATAAGCGTCTTTATAGAAGATGACTATACGAAGTCGATGGTTATAGGGCTAATGGTTACAAAGGCATCCATTAGACTCTAAAGTCTTTACCTAAATATATCTCTTTAACCAGCTCATTGTTCAATACCTCATCTGAGGTACCCTCAGCGATAATAGCGCCTTCAGAGACAATATAAGCCTTTTCGCAGATAGCAAGCGTGTCACGGACATTATGATCGGTAATTAATACGCCGATACCACGATTTTTGAGTGCTAAAATCACATCTTTGATATCACCGACTGAGATCGGATCAACGCCAGCAAAAGGCTCATCTAATAAGATAAATTTAGGATTAGCCGCCAGTGCTCGAGCAATCTCGCAGCGACGACGTTCACCGCCTGACACGCTCATACCAAGAGAGCTGCGCACCCCTTCTAGATGGAACTCTTTGATCAGTTTTTCAAGCTCTAAGCGCTGCTCGCTGGCACTTAATTCACTGCGCGTTTGCAGAATTGAGAGGATGTTATCTTCGATAGATAATTTGCGAAATATAGACGCCTCTTGCGGCAAATAACCGATACCCGCACGCGCACGCTCATGCATAGCGTATTTGGACAAGTCCATCTTACCTAAAGTCACGCGGCCTTTATCCATGTTGACCAAACCGACCACCATATAAAAGCTGGTGGTCTTGCCCGCGCCATTTGGGCCCAAAAGTCCAACGACCTGTCCTTGCTCTACTGAGAATGAGACGTCTTTTACCACCCAGCGCTTGCCGTAGCGCTTGCCAAGGTTTTGCATCACTAAGCGCGCGTGTGGTGCTAAGCTTGTAGGCGATTGAACTGGCGACTTAATCGATGCGTTGTCGGCAAGTGTATTATTCATATAGTACTCAGACTTAAGGGACATAAGGTTTAGATATCAGCCGACTCTAGCGCACGCCGCGCTGACTGGTGTTATTATTTGGCGGTAGTATCAGCTCAACGCGTTGGCTATTGCCAGCAGTGGCCTCAACATCGCCCGCCTTTAGGCTGTAGCGAATGACATTACCTGCAAAGCTAGCCCCGTTTTGATTGAGCTTAGCATTACCAGTTAAAGTAATAATACCAGTTACCGCGTTGTAATCGATCTTGTTACCTTGGCCTTTTGCCAGACCTTTATCAGCAGTGATCACTTGTTGCATCGTCGCAGGTCGACCTGTAGCCACCGCTGAATTGATACTACGCTGCTCTGATAGATTAACCGTAATATCATCAGCAGTTAGTTTGAGCGTGCCTTGGGTAATAATGACGTTACCTGAGTAGCTAGTGACCCCAGTACGCTCGCTATAAGTGGCCTTATCTGCGAGTAGCTTGATCGGCTGATTGGCATCTGATGGCAAGGCATGACTGTATAAAGGCAGAGCTAAAAGCATAATCATAGGTAAAGCGCGGACGCCATACAAGACTTGTGTTATAGCGATTGAAGACGCGTACAAAGCGTGCTGTTTATTCTTCTTCATAAAAGGGTCTCTGGTTATTGTCGTTGCAAATGCCTTAGTAAAGTGTCAAATCATTGCATTAAGGTTCTAAAACAGCGCTTTATCTTGACGCTCAGACGGGGTAAAAGTTACTGCTACTTGCCCAAACTCATACTCGCCGGTTTCAAGATTAGCAGTCATGCTTGAGGCGCTAAAGCGGTTCATGCCTTGCTCGACCTTGACAGGCTCATTGCTATAGACTTGGCGCGTTTTTGTATTACCTATGAGTGTTTGACCTGTGACCTTGATGGGTTCGATATCAGAGGCGCTTTTTTCTTCGCTCACCAAGCTAAAACCGCCACCTAAACGTAGATCACCGCTTTGCTGATTGATAGCGGCGCTACCTGCTTCAATCAGATAGCGCTGCTCATCAGAGGGCTGCCAATTCATAGTGATCCCAGACATCTCATCTTGATTGGTCTTAGGATTATGGGTCAAAGACTCAGCGCTAAGCTCATACTCTGTTTCGCCCTCATCATTGGTTTGCACCGCTTTAATATCAGTGGCCTCATAATCTACATCGGTCGCTTCAATATTAACAGGCGGCGTAATCTCCCCTTGCTGCTGAAAAAACCAACCGGCAATGCCTGCGATAATAAGGGCTAGGACAATAAGAACACGAGTATTCACGATAAACCATCCTGCGTCTGATCTAATGTATAGTGCGCGATAAAGTCCTGATAATGTCCATGACCTTTTAGAATGAGATCACAGACTTCACGTACCGCGCCAGTACCACCCGCTCGCGTTGTCACCATGTCACTACGATTAATCACCTCTGAGTGAGCATTGGGAACCGTCGCGGCAAAGCCTACCGTTTGCATGGCTTTGATATCTGGCAAATCATCACCCATGTAGGCGCAATCAGCGGTCGTAATATTAAGGGCAGGATCTAACATATCAAGTAGCTCATTTAACGCCACAAGTTTATCATCACGGCCCTGTACGACATATTTAACACCCATCTCTTTTGCCCGTTTGTCTACCATAGGGCTACTACGGCCTGTGATAATGGCTGTTAGTATGCCATAGCGTGATAGCGATTTGACTCCAACGCCATCTTGTACCGAAAATGCTTTAGTCTCAATACCATTAGCGTCATAGATAATTTGTCCATTAGACAAAATACCATCTACGTCCATTATGAGGAGTTTAACTTGGCCTGCTTTTTTTGTTAGATCTTGCATAATCTGTCTCTCATAGTTCAATGAATCTTATAGCTCAATAAGTCTTGTAGCTCAATAAGTATTGAAAAAATACTTCTTTATTTGACCCCAGCTTGCAACAAATCATGAACCGTTATAATGGCTTGCAAATGATCATCATCGTCCATGACTAACAGCTGACTAATACCCTTCTCATTCATAACGCTAAGAGCGTCTGAGGCGCGCATAGTTTTGCTAACCTGGCGTGGATTTGTCGTCATCACCTCGTGTATAGGTACGGATAAATCAAGACCCCGCTCAAGCACGCGGCGCAAATCGCCATCGGTGAATATACCGACGACCTTTTGCTCATCATCAGTCACTACTGTCATACCCAAGCGTCCGTGAGTCATCGTAAATAGCGCTTCACGTAGCACTGATTGCTGATTGACGAGTGGCAATTGATCAATTGAGGTATGCATCAAATCCTCTACTCGCGTTAGCAATTGGCGACCCAGCGCACCTGCAGGATGTGATAAGGCAAAGTCCTCTGAGGTAAAGTTGCGCGCATGAACCAAAGCCACTGCTAGGGCATCACCGAGCGCCAAAGTGGCAGTCGTGCTCGAAGTAGGTGCTAAATTGAGCGGACAAGCTTCTTGTGACTTACCAAGGGTCAGAATGATATCAGCGGCACATGGCAACATACCTCTATGGTCGCGGCTAATACTAATGAGCGGAATGCCCAAACGCTTGACCACAGGTAATAGCATCTTAATCTCATCTGACTCGCCAGAGTTTGAGATGGCAAGAAGCACATCGCCTTGCACTAGCATACCTAGATCGCCATGACCGGCCTCACCTGGATGCATAAAGAACGCAGGCGTACCTGTCGAGGCAAAGGTCGCCGCTATCTTACGGCCAATCAGACCCGACTTACCCATGCCCGTTACTACCACGCGGCCTTGACAGGCCAAGATCACGTCGCAGGCCTGTGCAAATCGCGTATCTATTTGTTCTGCCAACAAAGTCAGCGCTGATTTTTCAGTATTAATCGCCTCAATAGCAGCGTTGATAAATTGCGCGTGCGTGGTATTGTTAGTCATATATTCGCTCAATGCCTGTCAAATTTTATAAGTCACTGTTTTTGTAAGTTACTATTTTTATAAGTCACTATCTCTAAAAGGACTTTTTTAAAAGAGTTATCTATCTTACTATATTCTACTCATATGTAGTAAATCATCGTTAGCAATACTTTTATAAACAGCTAACTGGCCGTACAAAACCTTATTAAGTCCTACCTTGATGCAAAAAGACCTACTTAGTAGCAGGTCTTTGAGAAGTTATTATGATATCAATTAGCTATCGCTAGCGTCATCGTTTTTATCATCACTACTGGTATCTTGAGGTGAATTTTCAAAACCACGATCTTGACCAAAGCCTCCTCGCTCAAAACCGCGATCTTGACCCTGACCGAAGTTACCACGCTCAAAGCCGCGATCTTGACCTTGGCTAAAGCCGC
>NZ_JBQQFC010000110.1:0-7473 GCF_052258445.1 Psychrobacter sp. T6-1 | reverse complement strand
CTCATTACCCAACTGCCATTTTTCAGCGACTTGCAGAGCATAGTCAAATATAGGCAGACCGTTAGTTGTCGGTACAATGACGACAGCGGCTTGCGCGTAGCCTTGTTGATAGATATTACGCAGTTGCGCCTCTAGGCGTAGCTTCTCTTGTGGGTTTAGGATATTAGCCTGGTCAACGACTGGGTTGTTCAGTATTAGCTTATCAGCATCGACACTTTGCGCATTTGATTGAATAGGCGTCGGCGCAGGCAGATTTGCGCCAGCATCATTATTAGCATTGGGCGCGATCGCCTCGTTACCTAAAGCTTCATTACCTAAAACGGTGCCACTAATCGCATCATTACCCAGTACCGCATCATTAATGGCTTCGTTAGACTCGCCCGCCTTAGCGATGGCTACTAGCTCTTCAACACTACGGTTTTGCAGGTTTGCCGATGATTCTGTTGCCCCTGCCTGATTAGTAGCCACATCATCTGCAAAACTTATTGGCGCATATAGGCTGCCCCACGCTAAGAGGATGGCAGTCAAGCATGGTTTTAGATTTTGCATAATGTATTTACCATCTATAGATTGAGTCAAACGATAAGTCTAGTTGCCATATTGCTATAAAGCACTACTCACCAAAATCAACATCGGGCGCAGTAGATATTGCGTCTTCGTTAGCAACCGTGAAGTTGGGCTTGGTATCCATACCAAACACTTTGGCAGTGATATTGGTTGGGAACTGGCGTACTGTAGTGTTGTAGCCTTGAACTTCTTGGATGTAGCGATTACGCGCAACTGCAATACGGTTTTCAGTGCCTTCTAACTGCGCTTGCAAGTCTTGAAACAAAGCATCAGATTTGAGCTCAGGATAACGCTCGGACACTGCCATCAAACGTGACAACGCCCCTGTCATCTGCGACTGCGCCTCAGCATAACGCTCCATCGCTTCAGGGTCGTTGAGTAGCTCAGGCGTTACCGTAATGCCGCCTGCTTGTGAGCGCGCGGCGGCCACTTCTGTGAATACTTCTTGCTCTTGATCAGCGTATTGCTTCACCACTTTGACCAGATTTGGCACCAAATCATCACGGCGCTGATATTGGTTGACCACCTCAGACCAAGACGCGGTTACTTGCTCGTCTTGCGATTGTAAGTTGTTATAACCACAGCCTGACAGACCAATAGTAGAGGTTGCTAGTACGGCTGAGAGTAGCATAGGTTTTATAAAAGAGTTGCGTGACATAAAGGTCGCTCCTGATTGTTAATCGTTAGTCATTATTTATATAGTAGTTGTTGAGCAAACTGGCATAGATTTCATAGCCTAAATCATAAGTTATCATCACCAGTAGCTTATGCTGGTAATGATGACGTCATCACTAGACTTTTACAATTCGCCGTTACCAAAACACAACCGCGTCATCAGATAAGCTCTCGTACTAATTATTTGTCTAAGAGCTTATTAGTACTGCATGGTAGAGGATAAGACTAGTTAAAAGAGTATTGATAAGTACAGTCATAAGCTCTAAAACTCCCGTTTAATCATACTTTACCAAAACTTAATAGACACCTGTTTATTTAATCACTTTTAACCTTTGTAATTCACAGAAAATTCTAGTAATTAAAGTAAAAATATGGCAAATTGCAGTTACGTTACTGTATGGTTTGCATACATTTGGTAGTTAATTTGTTATATAGCTGGCATTAGTAGTAAGCAAGCTTTTGATATGTATACTATTTTTAGTCAATTACTATTCAAAATAACTACTTTTATTAAATGCAAATGTAAGTATCCATTACAGTGTAAAATATATTAGATGCCTAGTAGCGATACTATGCATTTGCTTTCAACATTCCCTTTTTTATCTATTGATGTCTTGTTGCTCGTTTTGTCGTTAGCAACTTGGTGTCGATACCACTGAGTCTAATATCAATATTGATGTCATTATTTAATATCGATACTAATCTTGGTAGATAAATACAGACAACCATAGCCTACTCTCAATAGTACAAAAAACACTTAGGGACTTGCTTGAAGCTAACAGCAGGTTCACTGAGTCAAGGCTTATTGAGACAGCTTTAGGAATATATAATATGGAAAGTTTAGTCAATCTAGCAAACGGAATTATCTGGAGCCCGGCACTCATTTACTTATGCTTAGGTGCAGGTTTATTCTATTCTATCTTAACGCGCTTTGTTCAAGTTCGCCTGTTTGGGGAGATGATCAGACTACTATTTAAGGGCAAACCTGACAATGCAGGTATCTCATCATTTCAGGCCCTAGCCGTATCACTGGCAGGCCGCGTTGGTATGGGTAACATTGCAGGGGTCGCCGCTGCCATCGGTTTTGGTGGTCCTGGTGCGGTGTTCTGGATGTGGGTTGTGGCCTTTTTGGGCGCCTCAACCGCTTATGTTGAGTCAACCTTAGGTCAGATCTACAAAGAGCGCGACGTGGTCACTGGCGAGTACCGCGGTGGTCCAGCTTACTACTTTGAGCGTGCTTTGGGTCAAAAATGGTATGGTATCTTGTTTGCCATTGCTTCGATCATCGCTTGTGGTGTGTTCTTACCCGGCGTACAGGCCAATGGTGTTATCAACGCTGTGGCTCAGGTTGCAGGTGAAGGCTCAGCAATGAACTTCATGGGTATGGAAACAGGATCAACTCGCCTAATCGCTCTTGGTATTATCCTAGTGGTTTTAGGTTTTATCATCTTTGGTGGTATCAAGCGTATCGCAACCTTTACTGAGTATGCCGTTCCGTTTATGGCAGTCGGTTATATTATTCTTGCGCTACTGATCATGTTTGCAAACTTTAGCATGATTCCACAAGTATTCGGTGCTATCGTTGGTGATGCCTTTACCGCGCAAGCAGGTTTTGGTGCCGCTATTGGTTGGGGCGTGAAACGTGGTATTTACTCTAATGAAGCCGGTCAAGGTACAGGCCCTCACGCTGCATCAGCAGCTGCGGTCGATCACCCAGCACAACAGGGTTTAGTACAGGCATTCTCCGTCTACGTTGATACTCTGCTTGTTTGTTCTGCAACTGCCTTTATGATCTTGTCTACTGGCATGTACAACATCCAAGGCGAGTTACCTGATGGTCAGTTCTTGGTTCAAAACGTCGCGGCGACTGTTGAGATTAACTCACCATCGTTTACACAAATGGCGATGGAATCAGTCTACGGCACCTTTGGTAACACGTTCATTGCGGTAGCGGTATTCTTCTTTGCCTTTACTACTATCTTGGCATACTACTACATCGCTGAAGTGAACATCTCCTACCTCACCCGCTCTATGGGTCGCGGCGCGAGTAAAGCCGGTCAGTTCATCGTTAAGCTTATCATCATGTTTATGGTGGCATACGGCGCGCTCAACAGCTCAGGTTATATCTGGGGTCTTGGTGATGTTGGTGTTGGCTTGATGGCTTGGCTCAATATCGTCGGTATCATTGTTATCTTCTTTGTGGCACGTCCTGCTATCGATATCCTACGCGATTACGAAGCACAGCTCAAAGCGGGCGGCGGTACAACTTCTAAAAGATTCGTCTTTGATCCTAAGAAATTTGGTATCAAAAACGCGACTTATTGGGAAGAGCGTCATCTAGCAGAGCAGCAAAGAGTTGCAGCTGATCCCTTGCGTAAAGATCTTAAGTAATCTCTACGTATTAACACAAAAAAACCCGAGATTAAGTTTCGGGCTTTTTTGTGGATGTTGTATAAACCATTCAAAGATATAAAAGATAAGCTATAAAAAGATGGACAACAAAAAGCCCAACTACTAGAGCTGGGCTTTTTTCGTATTAAATAGTAATCGTATAAAATAACAGTTATCTAAACCAATAGTTACTCTGGCATGAGTACCGCATCGATAGTGTGCACTACGCCGTTGGTCGCCATAATATCGGTACCAGTAATATTAGCAGTGTTACCCGCTGCATCAGTGATAACGTTAGCATCGCTGATATTGATAGTAGCACCATTTACGGTAGTAACATCTGTACCGTATGGAATCTCAGCTGCCATAACGACCATAGGTAGGACGTGATAAGGCAGTACGCTATTTAGCAAATCAGTGTTTGCTAAAAGCTCTTCTTTAGTGACGCCAAGCTTTTCAAGTACTGGTGCAAACGCATCGTCAGTAGGGGCAAATACCGTATAAGTACCTGCATCCATTAGCATAGTATCTAGGCCAGCTGACTGTAATGCTGCAGTCAAGATAGTTAGATTGTCATTACCTGCTGCAATTTCAGCAATACTTTGAGTTGCCATAGTGTCAGCCATAGGATCGGCTTCTACCATTGGCTCTGCCATAGGTTCAGTCTCGACCATCGGCTCAGTTTCAACCATTGGCTCTTCGACTGGCTCAACAACGGTTTCGGTATCGTTACAGGCAACTAAAGTTACTGCAGATGCCGCGATAGCTAGTGATAAAAATGTTTTCTTTAACATAAAAATTTCCTTTTAAAACAAAATTGAGTCATACCTCATTTATAGATAAGTAACCGTACAAATGATGGATTAGACTTTGTGTTGATGAATGGATGGATTAAACAAAACAAGCGGATGGTTTAATGAATCGCTGACATCTACCGAGACATCAGCTCTTTTACAGTAATGGCTTACAATCAATTTAGTAGTCTATTGATCTGACTACGCTATCAACTTAGCTGCGCTATTAACTTAACCTAATACAGTAATTATTGTGGCATTAAAACTCTGTCAATAACGTGTACAACGCCGTTGCTCGCTGCGATATCTGTTTTGATAATGCTCGTCGTACGACCCATCTCATCCATCAATTTACCTTGTGGCGTAATGACAAGAGTGTCGTTGCTCAGCATAGTATAGTTACCTGGCTTCACATGCTTTTGATATACTGGGGTGTTACCCTTGATCACATGATAAGTCAGAATTTTGGTCAGTAATGGCTTGTTTGCAAAGAGTTGCGCCTTTGTCATGCCAGTCTCTTGTAGTGCTTGAGCGAAGGCGGCATTGGTTGGGGCTAATACGGTATAGCTTGCGCTCGTATCAGACAGTGCGCCAGCTAAACCTGCAGCTTGCACCGCTTCTACTAAGATAGAAAAATCAGCATTACTCTGCGCAATTTGAACGACATTCATATCTGACATGGTCTGATTTTGCATAGCTTGTTTTTGCGCTGGCGTTTTCATAGGCATAGAGTCAGCTGCCATCATATTATTACAGGCACTCAATCCTAATAAAGACACTGCTAAAGTACTGATTGTAGCGATTTTAGTAAGTTTCATATTCGTATCCCTGATTATTTTATTAACGGTTATATGCTTAGTATGTCCTATATAAGGTAGTTATTCTCAAAGTTAAGAGAACTTGATTAAAAATTTTAATCATATTCAACAAACTTATAAGTAGTACTAATGAGAAGCAAATCCTTATAAACGTAAATTAACATATTGGTTCGAAGTGTCACTCTGTGTTTACGCTACTTTTTGTAATACCCCTGTAAGTTATGTCTGTTTTTTACCCTAATTAGCAGATTTTGTAGAAACTTGCTCTTTATTTGCTCACTCTCGTAAACCGCTTAAAATGCTTATAGAAGGGTATGGCTAGCAACGCCTGCTCGAATACGCCAATTTTCATGTTAAAATGCGCTAACTTTTAATTCTGCGCTTTTGCACTTATCCCTTTATAACATCAATAACATAAGCCTTACTCCTATGACATCGACAACGCCTCAAAACGATAGCAAGCAGCAAACCACTACTTCTAGCGATGATTTTGTATTAACGCCGCCTAGTGTATTCCCTTATAAAGAACAACAACTTACGGCACGCACCCGCATTGAAGCTGAAATGGCAAAACGTATTTTGATGCTCGATGGGGCGATGGGCACTCAGATTCAGACCTATAAATTAGAGGAAGAAGATTATCGCGGCGAACGCTTTGCTGGTATTGAGCAGGACGTACGTGGTAATAATGATTTGCTCGTGCTGACGCAGCCGCAGATGATCAGAGATATTCATAATGACCACCTCGCTGCTGGCGCTGATATTATCGAGACCAATAGCTTTAATGGTACGCGATTATCGATGGCGGACTATGATATGGAGTACCTCGTACCAGAGCTCAATATCACCGCTGCTCAGATAGCGCGCGAGGCCGCTGATGGGTTTACGGCAAAGAATCCTGATAAACCGCGCTTTGTCGCAGGCGTCATTGGTCCAACATCGCGCACGTGTTCGCTATCACCTGATGTCAATGATCCCGCTTATCGTAACGTGACCTTTGATCAGTTAGTGGACAACTACCGCGAAGCCACCCTTGCACTGATCGAAGGCGGTGTTGATATTATCTTGATTGAGACTGTGTTCGATACGCTAAATGCCAAAGCTGCGATATTCGCCGTCACTGGCGTCTTTGATGATATTGGGTTTGAGCTACCCATTATGATCTCAGGTACCATTACCGATGCGTCAGGTCGCACCCTATCAGGTCAAACGGCAGAAGCCTTTTATAATTCAGTACGTCACGCCAAGCCACTATCGGTAGGTTTTAACTGTGCACTCGGTGCCGATGCGCTGCGCCCGCATATTCAAACGCTCTCCAATATTGCTAATGTCCACGTCTCAGCCCATCCCAATGCCGGCTTGCCTAATGAGTTCGGTGAATATGATGAGACTCCTGAGCAAACGACAGCCTTGCTCGAAGGCTTTGCTAAAGCGGGTATTTTAAACATCGTTGGCGGCTGCTGTGGTACCACCCCTGAACATATTCGCCTAATCGCTGAGATGGTCGCCAATTATTCGCCGCGTGTTATTCCTGAGATTGCGCCTGCCTGCCGTTTGTCTGGTCTTGAGCCGTTTAACATCACCCCTGATAGCCTATTTGTCAACGTCGGCGAGCGTACTAATGTCACAGGCTCAAAGAAATTCTTGCGCTTGATCAAGACCGAAGCCTATACCGAAGCACTAGACGTCGCCCGCGATCAGGTCGAGGGCGGCGCGCAAATCGTCGATATCAACATGGATGAGGGTATGCTCGACTCCAAGCAGGCGATGATACATTTTGTCAACTTGGTCTCAGGTGAGCCAGATATCAGCCGCGTGCCGCTCATGATTGACTCCTCGAAATGGGACATCATCGAAGAAGGACTTAAACGCACGCAAGGCAAATCGGTGGTCAACTCTATCTCACTCAAAGAAGGTCACGAAGAATTCGTTGAGCGCGCTAAGCTGTGTATGCGCTACGGCGCCGCGGTTATCGTCATGGCATTCGACGAGGACGGTCAAGCCGATACCTTTGAGCGCAAAACTGAGATTAGCCAGCGCAGCTACGACGTACTCGTTAACGAGGTCGGTTTCCCATCTGAAGACATTATCTTTGACCCCAATATCTTTGCGGTCGCCACCGGTATCACCGAGCACAACAATTATGGCGCAGACTTCATCAACGCCACAAAATGGATCACGGACAACCTACCTAATGCGATGGTATCAGGCGGCGTCTCTAACGTCTC
>NZ_JBQQFC010000109.1:0-7603 GCF_052258445.1 Psychrobacter sp. T6-1 | reverse complement strand
ATGAAGATAAAAAGTAAGCTTTTAAACTATTAGCTTAATCTTAATTAAAAACGCATTCTTCGGAGTGCGTTTTTTTATTGCGTAAGATACTGATAATATTGTATTTATTGTTATATATATTTGAAATGGTAGCCACTTTGGTAGCCATCTGTTTATAATTTTAACTATTGGTAGCCATTTTTATCTAATTTGAATGTCAGGTCTTGTCAGGTTCTAACGTGTCCAAAAACTAACACACCCTGTCAGGCTTGCGAGCGTCCACCGTCCGAATAACGATCTTTACAGGCTGCACGTTGGTATCATCAGTAACGCCCTTATCTAGCCCTAGTAACTTCGCCTTACTCATTGTAGCGGTGACCATAGCAGACGCTTGATTGTTAGCCTTAGCCATTAACCTAGCGTCATCAAGTTCGATCACTAAATCATTAATACTCACATTCATTCTTTACCTCATAATATCTTTGTAGGTTATCGATGCTTGCTCAGCTGACAAGTCATTCATAAGATCACTAATGGTCTGCACCTCATCGGCATTGATGTCTTTAATCACTGGCTTATCAAAACCTAATAGCTTTGCTGTGGTAACCGTCGCTTGTATCATAGCGGTGGGCTTGCGTTCCTCTATTGCCATTTGACGCGCTTGTTCTAGCTGCTCTAATAAGTCGTCTAGCGATAATCTACTCATCATCTCAATACTCATCTTCTAACTCATTGCTAATAGCGAGTGCTGCTTCTGGTGATAATCCTGTAATATTAAAAACGACTGGCTTATCGTTTGACGCTAAGTCTTTGATGGGTTTATCGAGTCCTAGTAACTTTGCTTGTGCAATGGTCGCCACTACTAGCGCGTTTGGGTTGTGGTCATCTATCGCCATTTGCTTAGCGAGCTGTAAATCTTGCATTAAGTCGTTAAGATCAGGTAATCGCATTTAATCCCTCAATGAGTGCAATTTAGTTTATCTAGTGTTTGCTGCCAAACTTGAGCGCTAAGCTGGTCATGCTCTGTCACCAACTTATCAAACGTCTTTGAGTGCATGTAGCGAGGCTTAGCACCTATCCCATGAATAACGCCTTGCTGCCACCCTAAACGCGCTCTAATGGCTGCTATACGGCTAAACACTCTATCTATCGGCTGTTGTAGCTGACTGCCATAATTAGCACCAATGCAATGACGGCATACATACACGCCAGCGCAATATAAAACACTGACACGCTGCGAGCATTTAGGGCATAGCCACCAGTAACGATAGCCGCCATAGTGACAAGCTGATTTTGATAGCTGAATAGAGTATTGATAGGGCTTGCTGCGGTGGGTGTAGCTGACTTCGATATATTTAGCGTTACCCTGTTTAAGCTGCTCACGATAACGTGAGATTGGTAGTTTTAAGTAGTCGTTTAGACTGTGAGTAGTGGCAAGTGCTGGCATATTATCTAAATAATTAGGTAAATTCATCTTTATTATATCATCGTGAATAATATTAACCTTAATTATTCTCAACTCTGAGCGTATCTAATTAATCAGTATAAATAATACAATTACCTTAGATATTGCACTGACAAAACTGACAAAACTAAATGTCAGACAATAAAAAAGGCGCTATTTTTAAATAACGCCTAGATACTGCACTGACATAACTGACAAAAACTATATAATCTCGGTCAATCTTGAATTGATAGAGTAACGCTCTGTCGGTCTGCCTCCCTGCCCTGTGCTTGGTATCTCCTGCCAGCTTAACCAGTCATTTTCGACTAATATTTCAAGCGCATTAAGTACATCATCAGTATCAGTCAAACCTTTCCAACCTTTGCGGATCAGTTGCCTAGCCGTAAAGCCATGACTGATCCAGTCGGTTGTGTCAGTTTTGTCAGCTCCCTTTTTGACCATTTTCATTATTTTATCGGCTAAATAAGAGGCTTTGATATTCGCGCTATCGGTGACAGTGCTATATATTCTCATCATGTGGCTCTCTAACACTTCGCACCATGCTAGCGCTGCTTTAAGTGCGTTCATGTTGACTGCACCTAATGACGTACCATGTTCGATACAATCGACTAAGTGAAAGACTAATGCTAATGACGGTACTGTTTTAGCATACTTGATTAGATGCTCAGCTATGATGCTATGCTCAGCGTCACTAGCTCTTACTTTAAGCGCGTCATACCAACTCATAAACACTTGATAAGCGTCATCAGTAAAGCGGTAATAAGGGCGCTTGTGATAGTCATCAATCGGGTTTGCACCATAGCGCATAAAGTCACCTAACTGCATACTATCAATCGTTTCAAACAAGCTATAGATAGCGTCACGGCTTGGCTTGTCAGGTGGCAAGTCACGCTCTTTACTGTTTGGTAATGGGTCGGGGTAAACCATCAACTGAAAGCGCTGAATAAGTCCGTCATTGCCTAGCCCTTTCATGGTTTTAGATAGGTAATACTCGAGCTTGTCAGGCTGAATACCACCAATAACCGATAAACAATGGGTGTCGATAAACACTGAGCCTCTGCCTATTCTATCGACTTGAAAGCTACCTAAACCATTAAAGCCCTCAAGATAGAATGATCGCGCTTGTTGATTGCTTTCACTCTCTAATGAAGCAAGCCAACCTGTCAGCTCATCACGCTTTACCAGCATACCGTTTTTGTGTTTGCTCTCAAGCTCTCCGATACTCTCAATCGTACCGTCATCAGTTACGTAACGTTTGATCTCAGGTATCAGCTCATCACTCTGCTTTGACTCTGCCAATTCTTGCGCTTTGGCTTTGAGATCATCTTGGCTTATCTCAGCGTCGTCATCAGTTTGGGTCGCTAGTCTTTTGGCAAGGTCACTGAGCTGCTTCTCAGCTGCCTTTGTCATGTGCTTGTTTAGCTCTTTTTGGGTGTCATGCTCGAGCTTGTCCTCCTTGTGCTTGTCTGAAGCCAGTGCGACTAAATGCGATATAGGCTTCAATCCATCAGATAATGACGGTGATTTCTTACTTGATGGGTTACCAATGATTGCACCATAAAAGTTCGGTACTACTTCCCAGTTGTCGTACATTTTCGGGTAGATGCTCAATTTTGAGCCTATCAAGCTGCCTAACGATACCATCAAGGGCATTAGCACATATTCAATAGGTACGCTCAAGCGCTCAGCACAGTTTGAAGCATAATCCCATAGCAGTTTTGGCATTATATCGCTTGTGAGTGTCTTAACTGGTGGCAGTGTTTGACTGATTGGCTTGGGCTTTGGTTTGCCTAGCGCCTGTAAGTCGATAACTTCAGCATCAGCGATTAAGTCATCATAATCAGCATCAAACTCAAGCGCGTCATAAATGAGCGTATGCTCACAAATAATGGCTTCAACATTCACGCCTTTAAGCGGTGTTATGACTTTGGCCTTGTGCTGTGAAGTGGTCATGATAGTTACTTGCTGCACCTCTGCAAAATGTTTCACCGTTCGATTAAACAAGCTCGGTACAAGGCAAGTGAGTACCGTTATATCAATACCTAATTTACGATAAGCGTTATAACAGCGCACTGCCTCAGCAATATCAGCTATGACTATCCACTTACTATCACGACTCATTGAGCCAATGACAAAGGCGCTTGGTATCTCGGTATCAGATATAAAGATACGTCCGTTATCGTCAAGCGGTATGCTGGCGAGTGTGACAATCTCAGCTTGATTATTAACTTTTAGCAGTCCGATAGTGTTAGCAGTGTCGAGCTGCTTTTCTCCTGCCAGCGCTCCTGTAAATATGCTAATATCTCTATCTAGATAGATAACTGAGTTTAATGATCCATTACTTAGTAAGCTTTCTAACGTGCCATGACCTGTTACATCTGCCAATGTAGCGAGTCTAAAATCTGCTATAAATTGTGACAAGCCTGTGCTGATAGCATGGGCTTTGTTATTTTTATCGGTTATCATCTTTACACTCCTTAGCATCACTTCGCGTCTGAGTCGCTGCCTGTTTGATTTGGCGGTAGCGGTAACCGTGTTTATGTTTTGCTTTTTGTGCTTTGCCATGTTTTGACTGAGCAAAGGCGACTTGTGCATCAAAAAAGGTTTGCGGTTTGTCTGAGTTATCAGTCATAACTTATTACCTCCAAATTTGTGAATGTTTGAGGGTGTTTGGGCTGGCATGAGGTGGCTAATAACAACATTACTAAGCAAGCTATTATTGAGATAAAACCGATTAGCGAGCGCTTGCGTTTAGGGTGCTGATTGTAGCTGTATTGGCTGTGGTCGGCTCTTAACTTGGCTTTGTTATCTTTGCTCATCTCTTACCCCTTCAACGTTAAAAGCGATTTCTGCTATTCGTGTGGATAGCTCTTTTAGTGAATTTACTTGCCTATCACCTGTCGGTAACGCACCGCTTAAAGCTAGTAGTTTGTTTTCTACTTCTACTATCTTGATCAGACTGTTGATGGTGATTACGTTGGCATGTAAGGTAATGATGAGCTGGTCGATAAAGTCATCAGTTATCATCAAATAACCTTGCTCTTTTAGACTCTCCATGACTTTATTTATTAAATCGGCTTCACTCATGATCTGCCACCTCGCTATCTAATAAGGTAGCTTCATCAAGCCAATAGACCGAAAAACGCTTGTCATTGTGCGTGACTATCTCGCTTTGAATGGTTAGCCCTGCGGTTCTTAGGTCATGAATGCGCTGTGCTAGGCATGTGATTTGATAAAGGCGGTATGCGTCCCACGTGGTTATGGTTGCCCCTGTCATTAAGTGTGCTCTAACAATATCAATCTGTGTCTTAGGTGCTGGCTGGTTGGTCACTGGGGCGGTGCTGGTGGCTGTAGTAGTCATAATTAAACCCCCTCGCTAACTGATTGCTGATTTTCAATAAAGCGCAAAATATCGCTATTCCTAAACATAGGAATACCGTTTATATTAATTGGCTTAGGGAATTTATCAGCTTTCCACCAGCGTCTTAGTGTTTGGTGGTGTAGTCCGATTAGGTCGGCTGTAGGCTGAATGCGTGAATAGCCTTGAGGGTTTAGTGGGGCTGGTTGCTCATCTTTAATTTGATGGCTGTTATTGATGGTTGGATTGACTCGTGTCATAAGATCACCTGTTAGTTAATGATTAGTAACAGGTGTCATATTAGGATTATGATAGATAAGGCGGTAGATGGTCATTCTAGCTTGAGGGGGTCAGGCTAGCATAGTAGGGTTAATAGTTACGCTTCATTACAATAACCTTTTAGCTTATCGTAAATTAGTTCTATTAAAAGTGTCCGCTGTTTATTTACTGTCTTGCCTCTAGGCATTTTGTTTTCTGATATTATTTCTAATATCTCAATAGGGGGGATAATTTCATCATTTAGCCACCTCTTTAAGGTTTTTTCTGAGCGACTGATACCAGTTATCTGCTTTGAGATTTCTATAACGTGGGCTGGCATTAAAATATGCGAGGTATCATAACTCCATACTTCACGCGCTACATTAGTGAAAGTTATTTTGTCTGTACGCTCTCGCCTTTCAATAGGTGTGAGATTTGTACCGCATAAAGAGGCATTCTTGTATAATTCTAAAGCATCTTTACACTTATTCCGCTTCAAACTCTCCAATGCTAGAAGTAATAATAAATATTCATTGTAACGCTCTTTGTCTTGGTTGCTTCTATCCAAAACATTGGCGTTTATCATGCTTTTGATACAACTATAACCATCTAACTTGTAGCACTGATAAAAATCATCTGCATTAAAATCATAAAGTTTAGAATAGTATTCTGAATTAACTAAGAATGACTTCATGAATAACTTCAGGTATGTCATGCGATTAGTAATATCTGATTTAAGACTAAGTACAAGGTCAGCATCTATCAATGCATCTACTTTTGCTAATTCTTTAATATCCATACTCACACCTTTACACACCTTTTAATAAAATAAGGTGCAAGGCGGTGGCGGCTTTAAGGTGTGTAAATCGCTGCCGTTCGGGGATCAATCCTAGCCTTGCAATTTGTTATGACAACATCGAGTCGTCAAAGTGGTTTTGTCAGTTTTGTCAGTGCAACATCAGCCATGTTTTATATTTTTATGACTCTTAAAATCAGCATGAATAATATTATCAAACTTGCCAGCTTTGATATTGTCTAGGTAGTTTGCCCAGTCGGTCATCATTTTGGTTCTGTTATCTAAAAAATTAAAACGACTATAAGCTCTACCATACTGATTAAGCATGGTATGACCTAGTGCGAGCTCGGTTATCAATTCATCATAGCCTAGTCGCTCCATTAGCATAGTTTTAGCGCTTGCTCTAAAACCGTGGGGTGTATGAATACCTTTGTAGCCTTTACCATCATTCATAAGATCACTGTTCATTACCTTGTTAATTTCTTGCTTATGATGATATGGCGCTGCTTTGCGTCTAGTGTTATGAAATACATACTCACTATCACCTGTAAGCGGTTGCATACGCTCAAGTATAGCTATGGCTTGCGGTGCTAATGGTATAACCATACTTGCCATCATGTCGCCGCGTCCTCTGCTTTTTTGCGGCTCAAAAACCCATTGCTTAGCGTTCAAGTCAATATCTGCCCACTTCATAGTACAAGCGTCACCAATACGGACAAAGGTAAGTGCTAATAGCTGTAAGATACTTTTGTTATAAAGTTGGTTTGCATCTTCTAACTGGTCAATATCGTTTAACAGTTCGGCGAAGGTATGCACATCATTACTTAATGCTGGGCTATGTTTGACAGTATGCGTTTTTAGCGTACCTTGTAGATCGCTTGCTGGGTTGTACTCAATAATCATATGAGCTTTAGCAATTTGTAAAATGCTCTTTAATATGGTTCTTGTCTTTAAACCCTTTGCAACATGCGTCTTTTGAATATCAGTAACAAACTTAATAACGACACTAGGCGTTATGTCAGTGACTTTCATTTGACCTAGTTTGTTATCTATCAGCTTTAATATAACTTCATTCTTTTTGTACGTGGTAGGGTTTAAGTGTTTGCTGGCTTGAACATCACGCCATTCATTAATGAAGTGGTTTAAGGTGTTTTTACGTTCAGCAAGCTCTTTTTGCTTTTCTTGATCTCTATGCTCTAACGGGTCAATAGACTTTGCGAGTAACTGCATGTTGTCGCTGTAATGTTGGCGAGCATCGGCAAGGCTTAACGCTGGATATTGTCCCAATGTCATATAAGGGCGTTTAGCAGTGATAGGGTGGGTGTAGCGGTGTCTAAAATCGACTGTAGCGCTTGTACTATCTTTATGCGGTCTTATACGCACTTCTAAGCCTTTATAACCTGCTATCGGATAACTGGCTTTTGTATCGGCTTGAACAGTTTCTTTGATAGCTCGCTTGATCTGGGTGTCGGTAGTTATCTCTTTTTTAGCCATGTTCTTATCACCTGTTTTTTTGGTAGCCACTTTGGTAGCCATTTACTGACTGTTTTTAGCGATTAACTCAGGTTATCACAGGTTATATAATACCGTCAAAGCCTTTAATATTAAAGGGTTGTAGTGTTATCAAGGTTTATCATAAGTTATCAAAAGATACATTCTTCGGAGTGCGTTTTTTTTAATTAAAAAAGGCCATTCATGGACATAAATATTGCTCAAAATCTACTCATGTAACAAAAGATTTCATATC
>NZ_JBQQFC010000108.1:0-7615 GCF_052258445.1 Psychrobacter sp. T6-1 | reverse complement strand
TATAATGCCAAATTGTTATCATATTGTTAAGAGGTGTTAACGTCATTGCTTGTAAGCATATGCTTACAAGGTGACTTTTACTGGCAAAAAAATAAAACTTACCTCTTATAAAATATTATACAAAACAATAATTTACCTATTTTCACTTAGATTAACAAGGATTATGCTAACCCATCGCATTAGCACTTATTTTGAACATATTATTAAGGCGGTTTACATTTTATTAACAGTAATGACATCTGCTATCAAGTTATGCGCTCTATGCTAAAAATGTAAGAAGATATTTCATAGCCGTACTTCTAATAATGACTCTAACATCCATAAAAATGATAACTTTACTTGGAGTAATCTCATGGTAGCTGTCCCACGCACAATCATCAAATCAGGCCTTATCGCTGCAGTATCAGCCGTTATATTAGGTGGAGCAGTCGGCTGTACAGTGACATCTGGCTACGACAATCAGCCTATCTATCGTGATAACAGCGTTAATCGCGCAAGCCAACAGCTCAGGCAAGATTTGCGCCGCAGCGGCTACACTGTCATGGATATCAAACGTGATAATTACCGTGGTCGTCAAGTGTTAGTTGCCTATGCCAAAAAAAATAACCAGTTCTATGATTTTATCTATAGCTACCCTGATTTAAAGCGCTTAAGCGTTAACAAAAGAGATGTCAAAGACAATTGGAAGAATGATAAAAATAAGTCTGACAACAATCGCTATAAAAACAAGAACAAAAATAAAGGCAAAAAATATAAGAACAATAAAGACGATAGACTACAACAAGAAGCCCGTTACCCTGCTATCAAGCAGCGCGCTATACGCAAGGTGCGCGCTATGGGCTACCGTGTGACAGACATCGACTTTGAGAGTAAAAAAAATCGTGGTGTTTTTGAGATTGAAGCGCGGCGCGGCGGGCAAGATTATGAGATTGAGCTGAGCTATCCAAATTTAGACGTCATCAAATTGAAAAAGGACTAAATGAACAAAGACAATGTACTGCAGTTGTAACGCTTGCTCGCTTTGGTCAAACAAACTCTAAGGTTTGTTTGACCTTTTTTTGTCGATCAAAAATCAAGCACTGCTATAACATCATAGGCAGGGGTCTCATAAGGGTGCGCTGATTTTAGAGCATTGATAACCTCATCAATCACTTTTTTGTCAACGACCATCTCAACTCGCCACTCCTCAACCTGAGCCAAGTTATCGTGCGCGCCTATATGCGGATCACTACCTGCTAGCGGCATAAACTGCCCTACTCCCTTAACTTGCCAGCAGCACTGCTCATAGTTGCCAATACGACCAGCACCTGCCGCAAATAGTGCAGCTTTGACGCTCTCAAGCGCCTCTTTGGGAATAAAAACGGTGAGCTTATACATAAGCGTTTCTCCTTTAAGCTATTATTTTATAGCAGCTTTGGTGAATACTACTTTTTAGACAATGAGGGGTGATCGGTCCAGACATAACGCAGCAGCCAATCTTTGGCCTCTCCAGCATAATCAATGCCAATACGCGGGCGCAGTGAGACTGGCGGCGCGCAACCATCGTCCTCAATCCAAACCGCTGAATTAGGATCGATAGGCTTATCATACAGCGACTTATCAATCTGCAAACGCTTAGTCAGCTTACCAGGACCTGCAAATTGCTTGGGATGAGTGAGCTGCTTGTCAGCGCTAAGTGTTTGCTCATCAGCCAGTCGGTCACTCTCAGCACTCAAAAACCCTGCCCGAATAAGCACCGATTCAGGAGAGTTAGCAGCCCCTGTGACTAGGTTGAGCATAAGATGCACGCCGTAGGTCAGATAGACATAAAAGACGCCACCTGATTGATACATGAGCTTGGCTTGATCTTTTTTGATGTGAGCGGCGACTGAACCATCAGCCTCGCCAATATAGCCTTCTGTCTCTGAGATACGCATGCGCAAGGTTTTTTGCGTGCCATCGCTGTCTACTAGAGTGCGGCATAGCACTTTGCCGATCAGATCAGCAGCGACGACGCAGGTCGGGCGAGTAAACCATAGAGGCGGTAAAACTTTGGATGTTGTGGTTTTTGGCATAAAGGCAAACCTTTTACTGACGCAGGTGAGCTTTATTATAAAAATATCCTAATACGTTTATCGTGCCTATTTGATAAGGATTGCGTAAGTTTTTGCATAAAAAAACTGAGCACATGGCCCAGTTTATCCGTATAACCTATGGCGTCTAGCTTACAGTGCTGGCACTCCAATACGCTTAGCGACCTCTTCATAGCCTTCGATGACATCACCTAACGATTGACGGAAGCGATCTTTATCGAGCTTTTTCTTGGTCGCTTTATCCCAGATGCGGCAGCCATCTGGTGAGAACTCATCACCTAAGACGATACGGTCATGGAACACGCCAAATTCTAACTTAAAATCAACGAGCATCAAGTCGCCATCATCAAATAACCCTTTGAGTACCTCATTAACTTTATACGTAAGCTCCTTCATTGCAGCTAGCTGCGCATCAGACGCCCAGCCAAGAGATACTGACAGCGACTCATTGACCATCGGATCGCCCAACGCGTCGTCTTTATAAAACAGCTCGTAAGTTGGTGGATTGAGCGCTTGGCCTTCTTCAACACCCAAACGGCGCACTAGGCTGCCTGCAGCAAAGTTACGCACCACGCACTCGACTGGTATCATATCTAGGCGCTTAACCAATACTTCGTTATCCGATAATTGCTCTTTAAAATGAGTCTCAATACCTGCCTCATCAAGCTTTTGCATAATAAAAGCGTTAAAACGGTTATTTACTGCGCCCTTACGTGCCAACTGCTCTATACGCTCACCATCAAAGGCTGAGGTATCATCACGAAAATGCAGGATCAGTAGATCACTATCATCAGTTTCATATACAGATTTGGCTTTGCCTTTATAGAGCAGTTGTTGCTTTTGCATGATTAGGTTTCCTATTCGTTCACGCTTAAAGTAGTAATACGAGCAGCTTTTTGTCGATGTCTAAAGGATTTATACTCTTGTTAGATACTGACAAAAACCGTATAAAAAAATTATTGTGGCACGACAGCGACAGTACGCTCAGGCTTTGGCAATTGATACTGCTTGCCTGCTTCGTTCTCTAAAGTTAACGTATTTACGCCCGCTCTAGGAGTCGGATATAAAGGTATAAAAGCTGCAGTGTTTTGAGCTACTGGTAGCTCCAATGGCGCAAGCTTTTGGCTATCTTGATACTCTAAGCTACCGTTGTCTCGTTGTGACAACCAGCCTTTGGCAGTTTGACAGCCGCTGAGTACCACGGTACTACCTAGCACTAGCGCCAATAAAGCGGCAAGAGGTTTTGAAGTCGTAAATGATGTCTTCATCATAGTATCTCTGTTGTAAGGTCTGTTGTATTTGATAAAGGCTTAAATCAAGTTAGCCTGTACCAAAGCTTTATCAATAGTTGCGTGATGCTGGTCTGCAAGCCACACTAGCGGCAAGCGAATGCCTTTTTCTATCATGCCCATTTTGTGCAGGGCATACTTGGCAGGAATAGGGCTTGACTCAATAAATAGGTCGCGGTGCAAGTGCTTGACCACATCATGCGTAGCAGTCGCCGACTCAAAATCACCGCGCAGTGCCGCACTAAAGGTTTCGCTCATGGCTTTTGGCGCGACATTGGCGGTAACTGAGATATTACCTTTGGCGCCCATGTGCATGAGATCAAGCGCTGTGCCATCATCGCCAGATAACACCACCAAGCGCGAACCAACGGTTTTTATGAGCTGCTCGCCGCGACCGACCGAGCCTGTCGCATCCTTAATGGCAACGATATTATCGATATCGGCTAAGCGCTCGACAGTCTCCTGACTGATATCAACGACAGTACGCCCAGGAACATTGTAGAGCATTTGCGGCATGTCGACCGCCTCAGCGATAGCCTTATAATGCTGATACAAACCCTCTTGCGGCGGCTTATTGTAATAAGGCGCAACTAAAAGCGCACAGTCTGCGCCCGCATCTTTGGCATCTTGCGTTAATTTGATGGCTTCCATAGTATTGTTCGCGCCCGTACCTGCTATGACAGGGACGCGGCCTTTGACATGCTGCACAAAATAGCGGATAACTTCGCTGTGCTCTTGCATAGACAAAGTGGCCGACTCGCCTGTAGTACCTACCGCAACCAAGCAATGCGTGCCCTGCTCAATCTGCCAGTCTATAAGCGCGGCCAGACGTTTATAATCTACCTGACCACCGGGCATCATAGGCGTGACTAAGGCGACCATGGAACCTTGTAATCGGGTTTTCATATCGTCGTATGCTGTACTCATAACTGCGCCTTTGTATAGTATTTTAGCTTAAGTATTTTAGCTTGAGTGTTTTAGCAGCACCAAAGCTGCTGTATTAGCGAAAACAGGGCGTTAAGTGGCTCGCCTTGTTCGATTATTTATCATCATAAATGAGCGCTAGTGTAGCATATTTTGATTTGCCTACCATCTCTCAATTGCCACTAGGCTACGCAAAAGTAAAGGGTCAATTACTCGATACGCAGTCCGATAATGGCAGGAATACCTTGACGAATAACTTCAATGGTGACCACGCCACTTTTGGGCAATGAGGACAAGGCATCGGTAAAGTCTGTCACATTGGCAATAGATTTTTGATGCAAGTTGGTGACCATATCACCCGCCATAAGACCTGAACGCGCAGCAAGTCCTGTAGGATCGATAGCAGTGACGATAATACCTGCTTTATCGTTTGATTTGAGCTCTGCCTGCTCATCTGGCGTCAAATTGCGCAGGCGCAGACCTAGGCGTATCTCGTTATCTTGCCCATCTCGACTCTGCGCTTGTACATCGCTTGGCGCTAGGCTAAAGGTGCCATTTACAATCAGCGGTTTGCCATCGCGCTGTATTTGCGCGGCAAAGGTCTCATTAGGACGCGCGCGATTGATCATATTGAGCAGATCTGAGGCGCGCATAATATCAGTATCGTTGAACTTTAATATAATATCGCCCGTCTTGAGTCCCGCTTTTTGTGCAGGAGAATCAGGAGATATACGAGTCAGTAGCGCCCCTTGTGGCCGAGATAGGTTATACGCCTCTGCCAAGTTACGATCGATATCTTGCGGGTAGATACCCAAATAAGCCCTTGCCACCTCGCCATTTAGTTTGAGCTGCTCATAGATATCCATCGCCGCATCCATAGGAATCGAGAACGACAGCCCCATGTAGCCGCCCGTACCGCTAAAGATACGTGAGTTGATCCCAACGACCTCGCCGCGCTGATTAAATAGCGGCCCGCCAGAGTTACCTGGATTGAGTGCTACATCCGTTTGAATAAACGGCACGCTGGTCTCACGCGAAAAGCTGCGCGATTTGGCACTAACGATACCTGCCGAAGCTGAATAATCAAAGCCAAAGGGCGAGCCAATAGCTAGTACCGGCTCTCCTACCCTGATAGTGTTGGAGTCGCCAATAGGTAATGCTGGGAACCGCGTACCTGCTACTTTGAGTACCGCTACATCCGAACGCTCATCACTACCGACTAGTGTAGCGTCAAGCTCAGTACGATCATTAAGGGTCACTGTTATCTTGTCCGCGCCCTCGACCACATGGTGGTTGGTGAGCATATAGCCATCAGCGCTGATAAAAAAGGCGGTGCCATAAGCATGCTCTATAGCTGGGGTGGCAGGTCTATTCGGCAGGCGCACGCGATCGCCAAAGAATTGACGCAGCAGCTCAGCAGTCTGTGCTTGTGCCAGCTCAGCTTCGCTGACTGTCTTGGTGACGTTCACGCGCGCAACCCCTGGCGTCACTTGTTGTACCAAGTCAGAAAAATCAGCCGTAGTCACTGCTGCATGAGCATCCGCTATCGCTGCCACATTGATGCCCGTCAATACCGTCATACTCATAGCCAGCGCTAGAGTGGTACGCGGTAGCCAGTGCTTACGACGTGATTGGGGCGCGGCGCTAAAGGTTCGAGCAGATGGTGACAAAGTTGTGATAGGCATAAGAGACTCCTGATAGATGGTTTTTATAGTTGTTGTAAGACTGTTTTATAGGGTACTGCTTAAAAGTTATAGTCCAAAAAACCATAGCTCAAAGGTGCAAATAAGCGATGGCGCATGGCAGTATAGTATTGTTTTACTTTATAACATGTTTAGATAGCAGGCAATAATAGCGCGTAAAAGACGCTCAACATAAAAAAAATAAAATCATGATATGATAACAAACCCAAGAATTTACTTAGCGAGCTAATACTAGTCAATGTCCGCTATCAATCGTAGGCGTTTGACTACTATTGACTCTGTTTATTATTTTTTCCGTATCGGCTTGTATCTACTTGTGACAGGCAGTTTTTTGTCTTTATGACTATAGCATTTAAGGTTATCTATAACCTCACTCAAATGTTGACTGTGATAAGACAAGATTATAAAAGGATTAATTTATGGATACCGCCCTATTGTTATCTGGCGTGGTTGGGCTTGGCATCGCCGCCCAATGGTTAGCTTGGTATCTCAAGCAGCCGTCCATTTTGTTTTTATTATTGATAGGTATTATCGTAGGTCCCGTATTAGGCTACTTTGATCCTGATTTGGTACTAGGCGAGCTGATGTTCCCTTTTATTTCATTGGGCGTCGCTATCATCTTATTTGAAGGCTCTTTGACCTTGGAGTTCGATGAGATCAAGCAACATGGATCGGTGGTGCAGCTACTAGTCTCGGTCGGCGTGGTCATCACTATCGCCATCGTTGCGCTCTCAACTTATCTGTTGTTCGATGTTGACCCTTTGATTGCGCTACTGTTTGGTGCACTGGTCTGCGTGACAGGGCCAACGGTTATTATGCCGCTACTGCGCAGCGTACGCCCGAACAAGACTATCTCCAATATCCTTAAATGGGAAGGCATTATCATCGACCCTATCGGTGCAATCGCCGTGGTATTGGTGTACGAGTACATCATCTCAGGTGGTGAGGCTAGTAGTATATTACTATTTGCCAAAATCGTCGTTTTAGCGACAGCGATCGGTATGGCAGGCGCTTGGCTATTAGCCTTTTTGATGCGTCGCCATATGATTCCTGAGTTTTTGCGTAACGTCTTTACGCTAGCTTACGTATTATTACTGTTTTCAATCTCAAACCATATAGAGCATGAGTCTGGACTCTTGACCGTGACGGTGCTGGGCGTGGCCTTAGCCAATTGGCCCAAGTTCCCACGCGATACGATTTTGGAATTTAATGAGTCGTTGACCGTCCTGCTTATCTCAGTATTGTTTATTATTTTGGCGGCGCGTGTCGAGCTTGCCAGTTTGCTTAGCGTTGGTTTTGCAGGGCTAGTGCTACTCGCTATTGTGATGTTTATCGCGCGTCCCTTATCCGTTTGGGCATCCTCTATCGGCTCTAATCTTAAAACCAATGAAAAGCTGATGATCAGCTGGATTGGGCCGCGTGGTATCGTTGCCGCGGCTATCTCATCCCTGTTTGCTATTCGCCTGCAAGAGTATGATATTCAAGGTGTTGAGCTGCTCGTACCACTGGTATTTATGGTCATTATTGGTACGGTGATGATTCAGGGGCTTGGCGCAAAACTGGTCGGCAATCTACTTGGTGTACGCGAGCCTGAGACCAACGGTATTTTGGTCGTCGGCTCAAACCC
>NZ_JBQQFC010000107.1:0-7763 GCF_052258445.1 Psychrobacter sp. T6-1 | reverse complement strand
CACTGCGTGCCGACTATTTTGCAAATGGTACTGGGCGAGGCGCAAGAGCGTAACGCTAGCTTTAATGGTCTCAAGATGATCATCGGTGGCTCAAAGCTCACTGAAGGTCTAGCAAAATCTGCTCTAGCACAAGATATCGAAGTCTACACAGGCTACGGGATGTCGGAGACCGCGCCGCTAATTAGTTTGACCGAATTTAGCCTGGACGAGCCTGAGATGAATGAGGATGAAGACGTCGCGCGCCGCTGCATGGCAGGTAAGCCTGTGCTCATGGTGGATGCTCAGGTATGGAGCGAGAGCAACCAATCGGTTGGTACAGGCAAAGACAAGACTGGCGAGCTGGTACTACGCGCGCCTTGGCTGACGCAAAGCTACTTTAAAAATGATGACGCAGGTACGGAGCTGTGGGAAAACGGTTATATGCACACTCAAGATATCGCCTATATGCGAGATGATGGCTATATCACTATAACCGATCGTCTAAAAGACGTCATCAAATCTGGTGGCGAGTGGATATCATCGCTTGAGATTGAGACAATTTTATCCTTGCACCCTGCAGTCGCTGATGTGTCGGTCATTGGCGTACGAGATAAGCAGTGGGGCGAGCGTCCGATGGCACTAATCGTCCTCAAACCTGATGCCAAAGACACCAGTAGTGACGATATCAAAGCAGTGGCCGAGCAAGCGGTGGAACGCGGTATCATTCCAAAATATGGTATCCCTAGCGAGTTTAAGTTTGTAGATGATTTACCTAAAACCTCAGTGGGTAAACATGATAAAAAACTCATGCGTGAGCAATACGCTGATCAGACAGGTATCTGATGATTTTAACCTTATTGTAGTCTTTATATTTGAGAGTTGACCTTTGTAGATGGCTCTGCTACATTTTAAACCGATACATAACGTATCGGTTTTTCTATTTTTATGATTAAAATAATGATCAATTTAATAAATAACATAGATCGTTAAAGTATTACTCTATAGTTCTCATAAAACAAAGTTATAGTTAAGACAGTATATTTCTTTCTCTAAGCTAAGGATAGCATTATGAATGAGCAAGACACTCCTACAACCTCTCAGCAAGCCTCTAGCGCTCAAGTCTCTAGCGCTATAGATACTAAGCTAACTTTTGCTGACGTCTACAAAAACTCTATCGATAATCCCAGTCATTTTTGGGCTGAGCAAGCAAAGCGCATTTACTGGCATAAAGAGCCTGAGCAGATCTTAGATGATAGCAATTTGCCTTTTACCCAATGGTTCGTCGGCGGCGAGACCAATCTATGCTACAACTGTGTCGATCGTCACCTAGAAGACCGCGCTGAGCAAGACGCTTTTATTTGGCTCTCGTCAGAAATTAACCAAGAGCTGATGGAGACTTACCCAAATGTGGAGCAAGCCTTTAGCGACTTGGGTAACAATGTCGAATTCTATACCGATTACACCAAACGCCGCTTGACCTACAATGATCTATATAAAGAGGTCAATTATTTTGCGGATGTGTTGCAGCGTCATGGTATCGGCAAAGGCGATCGGGTTATCATTTATATGCCGATGATATTGGAGGCCGCTTATGCCATGCTAGCTTGTACTCGTATCGGCGCGATACATTCGGTAGTGTTTGGCGGTTTTGCTGCGCATAACTTAGCGATACGTATGGATGATGCTGAGGCAAAAATGCTCATCACCGTTGACGCCGGTCTGCGTGGTGGTAAAGTTATCAATTATAAAAACTTAGTGAATCAAGGCGTCGAGCAAGCGATTCACAAGCCTAATCATGTCTTGGTCGTGAGTCGCGGCATACTGCCGTTTGAAGCGCAGTCCATAGACGTCGATTACGCCACCGAGCGCCGCATCAGCTGTCAGGCTAATGCTATCGTCGATCCTGTATGGCTTGAGTCCAATGAGCCGTCGTACTTACTCTATACCTCTGGCACTACAGGGACACCCAAAGGGGTACAGCGCGACACAGGCGGTCATGCGGTCGCGCTTACCACCTCTATCGATTATATCTATGATGGCAAAGCGGGCGAGACCTTTTGGACCATATCGGATATCGGCTGGGCTGCAGGGCACTCGTATACTATATATGCGCCATTGCTTGCTGGCATGAGTAGCGTGATGTACGAGGGTCTACCGCATCGTCCCAATCCTGGTATCTGGTGGCGTATCGTTGAAGCCAATAAAGTCAATATTCTATTTACTGCGCCCACAGGCGTACGTATGCTCAAAAAACAAGATGAGACGTGGATGACGCGCTACGATGTCTCAAGCATTAAGTCCTTCTTTTTAGCAGGTGAGCCGCTTGATGACTCTACTGCCGATTGGTTAAGCAAGCATTTAGGGGTTCCGATTTTAGATCATTACTGGCAAACCGAGTCAGGTTGGCCTATCCTCTGTCATACGCCAAAATTCGATCACAAGCCGCACAAAAAAGGCTCGCCGGGTTATCCCATGTATGGCTACAATGCGCATATTATCAACGAAGAAACAGGTGAGCCTTGCGCTGCAGGAGAGAAGGGTTTACTCGCGATTAGTGCGCCGCTACCGCCCGGCTGCTTGACGACGGTTTGGCAAAATGACAAGCGTTTTGTCAGTAGCTACTTTAATCTGTTTAATGGAAAGGAGTACTCCACCTCAGATTACGCGGTAGCAGACGAGGATGGGTACTTTTATATCCTAGGTCGCACCGATGATGTCATCAACGTCGCAGGTCACCGTATCGGCACTCAAGAGATTGAAGAGGCGATCAGCACTCATCCTGAGATGATTGAGTGCGCTGTGGTTGGCATCCATGATGAGCTAAAGGGCGAGCTGCCTATTGCCTTTTGCGTCATAAAAGACCATAGCTTAACCGAATCGACCGAAAGCCGTTTTCGGTTAGAGCAGCAAGTCATCGGTGCTGTTGTCAAATCACTTGGCGGTATCGCAAGACCTGCCGCCGTATACTTCCCGCAAGCATTACCTAAGACGCGCTCAGGCAAGATATTGCGCCGTGCTATACGAGCGCTTGCAGAGAATAAACCGACAGGAGATATGTCGACACTTGACAACCCGCCTGCAATCGACGCAGTTAAGCAGTCTATGAAAGATTATTGATTGCGCTATCTATTGTCACAGCATCAGTAATGGCTTAGCTAAAAGCTCATGTTTACTCATGAGCTTTTTTTAACAAGGTTTTAATTGAGAAGACGCCCTAGGTCATAAATCTTTGACAAAGCGCTTGACCCTAAAATTGATTTGTTGTTATAGTCAATAACGATACGTAATAAATCATTTTAATTACAGATATAAAAATACCTGTTTCAGTTTCTATAACCGCACCTCTTAATACTATCTACATTGACAAGATAAGGATATCTTATGCATCACGTTCAGCAGCTCATCAATGGTGAATTCACCCAATCAAATACTAGCGAATGGATTGATATTACCGATCCTGCTACCCAAGAGGTCATCGCCAAAGTCCCACAAACCACCGATGACGAGATTAACGAAGCGGTCGCAGCCGCCCAAGAAGCGTTTCAGACTTGGCGCAAAACGCCTATCATGACCCGTGCTCGTATCTTTTTAAAGTATCAAGAATTGATCCGTCAGCATATGGAAGAGTTGGCTGAGATACTCACCGCTGAGCAAGGCAAGACTATTGCGGACGCACGCGGCGATGTGTTTCGCGGCCTAGAAGTCGTCGAGCACGCGGCAGGTATCGCCAATCTACAGATCGGCGACTTTGTCGAAAATGTCGCCTCAGGGGTGGATACTTATAGCATCTGGCAGCCGCTTGGCGTTTGCGCGGGTATCACGCCCTTTAACTTCCCAGCGATGATTCCGCTATGGATGTTTCCAATGGCGATTGCGACAGGCAATACCTTTATTCTAAAGCCTTCTGAGCAAGATCCTATGGTCACTATGCGTTTAGTAGAGCTGGCGCTTGAGGCGGGCGTACCCAAAGGCGTCCTAAATGTCGTCCACGGCGGTAAAGCAACGGTTGATGCCATATGCGATCATCCCGATATCAAAGCGGTATCTTTTGTTGGGTCAACCAAGGTCGGCAAACATGTCTACGAGCGCGCAAGTCAGTCAGGTAAACGCGCGCAGTGCATGATGGGCGCCAAAAACCATGGCGTTATCTTGCCAGATGCCAATAAAGAGCAAACCCTGAACCAGTTGGCAGGGGCGGCCTTTGGTGCGGCAGGTCAGCGCTGTATGGCGCTCTCTGTGGTGGTGCTCGTTGGTGCAGCCGGCGAGTGGATTGATGATATCAAAGCCAAAGCTGAAGGTTTAGTCGTATCTGCAGGCAAGAACGACAAAGATTTAGGGCCGCTGATCTCTCCTCAAGCAAAAGCCCGCGTTGAGCACTTGATAGGCACAGGCGTTGAAGAGGGTGCAAGCTTGTTACTGGACGGTCGCGGCATTAGCGTAGAAGGCTTTGAGCAAGGCAACTTTGTAGGTCCAACCATCTTTGATCACGTCACCACTGATATGCAGATCTATCAGCAAGAGATATTTGGCCCAGTACTTTGTATCATGCGCGCAGATAGTTTGGATGATGCCATTGAGCTATTAAATGCCAATCCACACGGTAATGGCACGGCAATTTTTACCCAATCAGGTGCGGCAGCGCACAAATTCCAGCAAGACGTTATGGTCGGTCAAATCGGTATTAACTTGCCAATTCCTGTGCCGCTACCGATGTTCTCATTCTCAGGCTCGCGTGGTAGTAAGCTTGGTGATTTGGGCCCTTATGGTAAGCAAGCAGTACAGTTTTACACGCAAACCAAGACCGTCACCGCGCGCTGGTTCGATGATGAAGCCAGCCGTAGTGTCAATACGACTATTTCTATGTAGTATTAACTCTATGTAATATGAACTCTATGTAGTATTAATATTGACACTACAGCTCAGGCTTAGCTTGATATACTATCTGTCTGTTTATACTCTTTATAAAGAAGCGACGCGGTGTATCAAGCACAGCTATCGATACAGATAGATAGTGATGCTTTAACACAACAAAGGCTTTAACGTTAAGCCCCCATATTTGTAGTGCATGCACAAGGATGACCTCATGGATTTTACGCTCACCGAAGATCAAATCGCCTTTCGCCAAACGGCTAAACAATTTGCACAAAAAGCGCTCAAACCGCACGCTGCTGAATGGGATCGCACCTCGCATTTTCCTGTAGATATCATCAAAAAAACAGGCGAGCTTGGGTTTTTAGGTCTGTATACCAATCCAGATCATGATGGCCTAGGACTGACGCGCTTAGACTCTGCAATGGTATTTGAAGAGCTATCTTGGGGCGATACCTCAGTCGCCGCCTACATGAGTATTCATAATATGGCAGCATGGATGATCGGCGAGTACGGTAGTCATGAGTTATGCCAGCAGTTTTTGCCTAAGATGGTTAGCGGCGAGTGGCTAGGCAGTTATTGCTTAACTGAACCTAATGCTGGCTCTGATGCCGCCTCCTTGCGCACCAAAGCGGACAAACAAGGCGACTATTATGTGTTAAATGGCGAAAAAACTTTTATCTCTGGCGCAGGCTCGACTGATATTTTAGTCGTCATGGCACGTACTGGCGGCGCAGGGCCCAAAGGCGTCTCCGCGTTTGTCGTTGACGCCCATAGCGACGGCATTGAGTATGGCAAAAACGAGCACAAAATGGGCTGGAAAGCACAGCCGACGCGCGCTATTAGTTTTAAAGACGTTAAAGTGCCTGCGTCAAACCTGATAGGCGAGGAGGGTCAAGGCTTTAGTATTGCTATGAAAGGTCTTGACGGTGGGCGTATTAATATCGGTATTTGTGCGGTAGGAACCGCGCAGTCAGCGCTTGAGACCGCTACCAACTACGTGCAAGAGCGCAGTCAATTTGGTAAGCCAATAGCAAACTTACAGTCGGTGCAGTTTAAACTTGCTGATATGCTCACTCAAACCATAACCGCGCGGCAAATGCTGTATTTAGCAGCGAGCAAAGTCGATAATAAGGATCCGCAAGCCTCAGTCTATTGTGCGATGGCAAAACGCTTATCTACTGATCTGTGTTTTGATGTGGCCAATGAAGCTTTGCAACTTCACGGCGGCTATGGTTATCTCAATGAGTATCCGCTAGAGCGTCACGTACGAGATCTGCGCGTGCATCAAATATTAGAAGGCACAAATGAGATTATGCGGGTGATTATCTCGCGTCAACTGCTCCAAGACGATGCACTCGATAAGTTACGCTAAGCGATCTAATCTAACAGCAATTGTCAAAAATAATAAGACAAGGAGGTTGTGATGACCGAGTATACCAATCTAAAACTATCAATCGATGGCGCTACCGCGACTATAACGCTGCACAATCCGCCCGCGCATACGTGGACGATGGAGAGCTTGCCTGCGCTCAAACAGCTGATTGCTGATCTCAATGCCAATGATGAGGTTTATGCCATTATTTTACATGGCGACGGTGAAAAGTTCTTTTCAGCGGGCGCGGATCTCAATAACTTCTCAGACGGTGACAAAGGTCGGGCGATCAGTATGGCTATCGCTTTTGGTGAGGCTTTTGAAGCGTTATCAAACTATCGCGGCGTCAGTATCGCTGTGATCAACGGCTATGCAATGGGCGGCGGGCTTGAGTGCGCGCTGGCCTGTGACATTCGTATCGCTGAGGAGCATGCGCAAATGGCCTTGCCAGAGACGGGCGTGGGTTTATTGCCTTGTGCTGGCGGTACACAAAATCTGCCGATGCTGGTGGGCGAAGGCTGGGCCAAACGCATGATACTGTGTGGGGAGCGCGTTGATGCAGCAACGGCTCTGCGCATTGGCTTGGTTGAAGAGGTAACGGCTAAAGGTGAGGGCTTGCAAGTGGCGCAGGAATTGGCTAAAAAAGTCGCCAAGCAATCCCCCGTCGCCGTCAGTTATTCCAAAGCACTGATTCAAGCAGCTAGAGACAACCCACCTGCACAAAACCTGATCAAAGAGCGCGAAGCCTTTGTTAAATTATTTGACATCCAAGATCAGCGCGAGGGCGTACAGGCATTCTTAGAGAAGCGTAAACCCAATTGGCAGAACAAATAATCGCTACTTGAATTGATAGGTCACTTCTATGACAGTTATAAAATATCCCAATAATAAAACAGCTAAAGCTCAATATGGCCATGACGCAGATGCACCAGTATCCGCTGACGCGCCAGTCCTATTTGAGACCAAGCCAACAGACTGCGGTCATCTATTAGGTATCATGACGCTTAATGCGCCAAAGTCGCTTAATGCGCTTAGCGTTGAGATGTGCCAGCTACTTTCAAAGCAGCTTGAAGATTGGCAAGCCGACTCACAAATCGTCGCTATCGTATTAAGAGGCGCAGGTGATAAGGCATTTTGTGCAGGCGGCGATATCCGCAGGCTCTATGACAGCATGTCGGCTGATGCACCGATGCCGAACCCTTATGCAACAGAATTCTTCGGTAATGAGTACCGTCTGTATCGACAGATGCATTTTTATCCCAAGCCGCTCATTCTTTGGGGTGATGGCATTATTATGGGCGGTGGTATGGGATTGATGGCGGCATGTAGTCATCGTATCGTTACTGAGCGTACGCGCTTTGCTATGCCTGAGATTACCATTGGCTTGTTCCCTGATGCCTCTGGTAGCTGGTTTTTGCGGCGTATGCCTGCCAAGTCTGGTTTATTTTTAGGACTCACAGGAGCGCTGTGTAACGGTAGTGACGCGATGTTTACCAGCCTCGCTGAATATGCGGTAGCAGGAGATGATTACGATAAGGTA
>NZ_JBQQFC010000106.1:0-7787 GCF_052258445.1 Psychrobacter sp. T6-1 | reverse complement strand
TTTGGCCTTGTTGACCCAGTGCGCATCAGCGAGGAAGGGACGCGCCATTTGAATGAGATCAGCTTGGTTACTTGCGACAATATCTTCTGCCGTATCTGGCATATTGATACGGTTGGCCGCCATCATTGGAATACTGATGTGCTTTTTGATCTCGCTGGTAAAATCAACAAAAGCGGCGCGCGGAACGCTAGTGACGATAGTCGGTACGCGTGCTTCATGCCAGCCGATACCCGTATTCATAATGGTCACGCCAGCAGCTTCTAGTGCTTTAGCGACGGTGATGACCTCATCCATGACATTGCCATCTTTGACCAAATCGATGACAGATAGACGAAATATGATAATAAAATCTTCACCAACCGCAGCGCGCACCGCTTTGACGACGTCAACGGCGAGTTTCATACGTCCTTTAATATCACCACCGTACTCGTCATTACGCTGATTAACATGGCTTGATAAAAACTGATTGAGTAAGTAACCCTCAGAGCCCATGATCTCCACGCCGTCATAGCCTGCTTGCTTAGCCAATTTGGCAGAGCGCGCATAATCTTCAACCGTTTGCTCGATTTTGCTAATACTCATCTTACGTGGTTTAAATGGCGTAATTGGTGATTGAATCGGGCTTGAGGATAGGATAAATGGATGATAGCCGTAGCGACCACTATGCAATATTTGCATAATGATTTTGCTATCGTACTTGTGCGCGGCGCGAGTCACGCGTTGATGATTGATAACATCTGCTCGCGTATTCATAGTGCCGCCAGCAGGCAACAGCCAGCCTTCACGATTGGGCGAGATACCACCCGTAATCATCATCGCTACGCCACCTTTAGCACGCTCAGCGAAATAGGCGGCAAGCTTGCCATAGTTATAAAAACGGTCTTCAAGTCCAGTGTGCATCGAACCCATAACTAAGCGATTCTTAAGCGTAGTAAAGCCTAAATCTAGCGGCTCAAAAAGATGAGGATAATGCGCGTTAGCATTAGCAGTGTCTATTGTATCTGTCGTGCTGGCAGTGCTTTTAGCTGAGGTGCTGGCGCTCATAGGGTCGTCCTTGTCAACGAGATAAAATTAAAAATTATAGTTATCCTACCACACCGCTACGACTATCAGCTATGCGGACAAACGACTGATGAGTGAGCATTAGATCAATATCAATATCAGTAGGCTCAAGGCCTCTTAAAAATCATCCCAAATTAAGCCCACTTTTGACGTGTCTTTGGCTATAATAAAGGCTAGCTGTTCGCCTAAGAGCCGTTATTATAAAGACAATCGCCACCCAAATACGATAAAGGACTATCATAATGACCGACTTTCACACAGGTCTTGGCAAAAACGCTGCCAATTACCAGCCGCTCACCCCTATTGATTTTATTATTCGTAGCGCTCAAGTTTATCCTGATAAGACCGCTATCATCTATGATGACCTTGAGCATAACGAATTAACTCAAACTTGGGCGCAGACCTATACCCGTTGCCGCCAGTTATCTGATAGCTTGCGCAAATTAGGTGTGGATAAAAACGATACGGTGGCTGTCATGCTGCCTAATACGCCAGCCATGGTAGAGGTCGCTTTTGGTGTGCCCATGTCAGGCGGCGTACTGTGTACGCTAAATACACGTCTTGATATCAATGCGCTAACCTTTTGCGTGCAGCATTCTGAAGCCAAAGTTTTGATCATGGATAGCGAGTTTGCTGACTTGGCTGAGATTATCGATGAGACCTTTCCTAATCTGATCGTCATTCATGCCACAGATAGCGCTCTTGATGTGGAACGCTTTGGTAAAATGAGCTATGAAGAGCTAATCGCCAGCTCAGATCGTCTGGATAATTGGGAAAAACCTGAAGACGAATGGGAAGCGATCGCCCTCAACTACACCTCTGGTACCACAGGCACCCCCAAAGGCGTGGTCTATCATCATCGCGGCGCCGCGCTAAACGCAGTCTCCAACATTCTAGATTGGGATATGCCAAAGCATCCGCTGTACCTATGGACGCTGCCTATGTTTCATTGTAACGGCTGGTGCTTTCCGTGGACTATCGCTGAGCGTGCAGGCACTAACGTCTGCCTGCGCAAAATCGATGGCAATTTGATATTACAGATCATCGCTAAGCACAAGGTTAGTCATTACTGCGCTGCCCCTATCGTCCACAATATGATCGCAGGTGGGGAGGCAAGGCATAAAGACGCTATTAATCATAACGTCAAAGGCTGGGTCGCAGGCGCGCCGCCGTCAGAAACCATGCTTGCTGCTATGGAAGCTATGGGCTTTGATATCTCTCACGTTTACGGGCTGACCGAAGTGTATGGACCCGTCACTGTCTGTGCCGAGCAAGACCAGTGGGATGATCTTGATGTGACAGGACGCGCGCAAATGAAATCGCGTCAAGGCGTACGCTCGCATCTAATGACAGGGTTTGAGGTGCTTAGACAAGGTACGAGCGAACCGGTTGCCGCTGATGGTGAGGAGATGGGCGAGCTGGCACTACGCGGTAATATGATCATGAAAGGCTATCTCAAAAGCCGCAAGTCAACTGAAGCGGCATTCAAAGATGGTTGGTTCCGTACTGGAGATTTAGGGGTCAAATACCCTGATGGCTATATCAAAATCATGGATAGACTCAAGGACATTATCATCTCAGGCGGTGAGAATATCTCCAGTATCGAGGTCGAAAACGTCTTGTACAAAATGCCTGAGGTCGAAAGCTGCGCAGTAGTCGCCGCCCCTGACGAGCGCTGGGGTGAAGTGCCCGTTGCCTTTATCGAGATTCATGACGGTAGCACGCTACAACGCGATCATGTCATCGCACATTGCAAAGAGCATTTAGCAGGTTTTAAAGTACCTAAATATATCCTCTTTGCCGAAATACCCAAAACCAGTACGGGTAAAGTACAAAAATTTGAGCTACGCCAAGCGGCTATTTCACTTGCCCACGAGACACCAAAGGTGACCTCTAGTGCAAAGTAGGAATATAGTTTTAAATTATTTGCGCTAAAATATCAAAAAGGCTCCGTCTATTTTTTAGACGGAGCTTTTTTTATTTGCTTTGTTAATACTAGCTTATTTTTGGCTCAAGCCACCCAAAGGCCAGCATCCCAACGATCATCGCAGGGATGAATATAAAAGCTTGCCACGCTCCTGTACCCAGTAACACGATACCTGGGCCTGGACAAATACCAACCAGACCCCAACCGATACCGAACATCGTGGCACCAATAATAAGTCTTTTGGTGATGACCGTTTTGCCTGGCATATCAATTTCAGTACCGATCCAGCTCAGCTTTTGACGCCGAGCCAGTTGCACACCGACCAGAGCTACCGCTAAGCCGCCGCCCATGACAAGTGCCAGTGAGATATCCCAAGCGCCAAAGACATCCAAAAACCCTAAGACCTTTTCAGGATTGGTCATGCCTGATATCAGCAGCCCAAACCCAAATAACAAACCAACTAGTAACCCAATTATATTTTTTAGCATTGTCTTCTCTTTATCATCTATTATTGACTATGGCCTCTCAACCAACTCACTTTTTAAATCAGTTTAAGGCTAAATCAAACCCAATACTTGTCTGCCGATATAAACGGTGAGAATGCCAAAGAGCATAAAGGTCACGGTCGCCACCATTGAGCGTGGTGACAAGCGCGCGTTACCACAGATACCATGACCACTGGTGCAGCCAGAACCCAAACGCGTACCAAAGCCAACCAGTAGCCCTGCGCCAATAAGTAACGGCAATGAGCCGGTCACCTCCATAGGCGGTAGCGGCGCGATAAGCTGATACAGTATCGGCGAGACAATCAGACCTAAGACAAATAATATCTGCCACAGCTCAACGCGTTTAGGTTTAAGTAAGCTTGCACTAATGCCACTGATGCCCGCAATGCGCCCGATGCCTAACAGTAGCACTACGGTAGCAACGCCTATGATAAGACCGCCTACCAAGGAGATAGGCGTAAAGGCTTGCCAGTCAATTTGTATGCTCATAATCATTACTCAATTTAAATGTGCCAGTTAGAGACGTGCCGATGTCAAATCCCTATAAAATCGACAACATCTATTTATAAAAAAACATTATATTATAAAATATAACAAATAGCCAAAAAAAGTGCTAAGCCATAAAATAGATAGACTCAGCACTTTTTAATTCATCAAAACCTAATGGATTTAACACTCGGTAAATAGAGCGATTACTTAGCAACGACCTCATCAAGAACTGACTCAAAACGCGCTACCGCACCGTCGACATCTGTTAGTTTATCGAGACCAAATAGCCCCAAACGGAAGGTCTTAAAGCTCTCAGGCTCACCGACTTTTAGAGGAACGCCTGCGGCAATCTGCATGCCTGCCTCAGCAAAGGCCGCGCCTTTATGCATATCGTCACGATCGGTATAAGAGACCACAACGCCTGGCGCTTTGAAACCATCAGCCGCTACGCTTTCAATGCCTCGGCCCTCTAGTACGTCGCGAACACGCTTGCCAAGCTCCCACTGCGCATCAGATAATGTATCAAAGCCGACTGCTTTGGCCTCCAAAATAGTATCGCGGAACTGACGCAAACCATCAGTTGGCATCGTGGCATGATAAGCATGACCGCCGTTTTCATAAGCGCGCATGATAGTGAGCCACTGCTTTAGATCTAGGCTGAAGCTGGTAGATTCAGTCTCCTCTACCTTTTTGACAGCGGCATCGCTTAGCATCACAAGACCGGCGCAAGGGGTGCTGCTCCAGCCTTTTTGCGGGGCGCTAATGAGTACATCAATACCCAAGTCTTTCATATCGAGCCAGACGCAGCCTGAGGCGATACAGTCGATGACGAGTAGACCACCCACGCTATGCGTGGCATCACTCAATGCCTTGATATAGTCATTAGGCAAAATGATACCCGCTGAGGTTTCAACATGCGGCGCAAAGACAATCGCCGGTTTTTCGGCTTTAATCTTGGCGACAGCTTCATCGATATCGACTGGCGCAAAGGGTTTTGGCGCCTCAGTGTCATCAGTACGATTGGCTGTCAAAACGGTAGAGGATTTGGCGATCTTGCCTTTTTCTAAAATCTGTGTCCAGCGGTAGCTAAACCAACCATTACGGATGATAAGGCAGTCCTCATCACGGGCCAACTGATTGGCAACCGCTTCCATACCATAAGTGCCCGCACCAGGGACGATGACCACAGCGTCAGCGTTATAAACTGACTTAAGCTCACTAGATAGATCATTCATGACCTGCTGAAATGCCTTTGACATATGGTTTAAAGCGCGATCGGTGTAAACCACTGAATACTCTAATAAGCCGTTGGGATCGATATCTTGACGTAATGCGGTCATGGCGTGCTCCTAGTTGGTAATTTATTAAAATAGAATTTAAAAGTGTTATGGTAAAGATTAAGGCGTATTTGATAATTCATAAATGAGCACTGCTGATCGCTAAAATGGTTCCAGACACGGCGCGAGTCGAAGATAATGTCCAGACCTTAGCTAGACTTGCAACACAGTATGGAGCAATTTTAGCATCAGCCTGGAAGGACAGGACTCTTTTTTGCCGCTCCTTTGATAAAAATAGACGCTTAGAATGACTAAACTTACTTTTTTTATCTTGCTTCTAATTTAAGAGCAGCGACTAAAAAATAGTCTCTGTCAGTGCCATGATCGAATATCAAACACGCCTTAAGTCATACTCGTTTAAGCGCTCACTTAGTTTGAGCTTGGCAGCCTAGATCATGATGCTGTTTGTATCGTATCGATTCTAGCATATATTAAACAAAAGCCTAACGGCGACGGTAGGATTCATTTAATCCTGAAACCACAAAATTTAGCAATTCACTATCGCCTTCTCGCGCCGCTTTACGCATCAGTTTCGATGGCGCGTGAGTGAGTGTCTGCGTTAAACGGCGCGTCAGCTCAATGACGATATCCTCAGCATTAGCTTCACCATCTGTAAGCTTTGCGATGGATTCACTTAGCAATTTGTCGACTTGATCGTGAGTGCGCAAGCGATACTCTTGAATATCACGGCCCACTTGACGCACAGCGAAACTTCGCTCCATCTCAACGACGAGCTGACTGACTAATAGCTCAGCGTCAACAGCGGCTTGACGACGCTGTTCGATGTTGCCAGCGATAACGTGTTGCAAGTCATCAACTGAGTACAAGTAAATGTCATCTATCTGACTAATACTAGCATCGATATCGCGCGGTACTGCCAGATCCACCATCAGCATCGGCTGATAACGGCGACGTTTGAGCGCTTGCATCGCCATGCTTTTATCAATCAATAGATCCATGCTACCGCTACAACTGCTGACAATGTCCGCCTCAGATAACACTTGCGGCAAATCTTGGAGCGTACGCACCTCAACCTGACAGTTTGCGTGTCGTAGCTCATCGGCCAAAATTTGAGCGCGCTCAGGACTGCGATTACAGATGATAACGCGCCCGATACCTAAACCTGCGATATGGGTCGCTACCAAGCGATTCATCTCGCCTGCGGCAACGACCAATAGCGTGCGACTGGGCAGGTTATCAAATATCTGAGTGGCAAGCTTAGCCGCTGCAAAGCCGAGTGATACTGCTTGGGCGCCCACTTGCGTCTCATTGCGGACGCGCTTAGCGGAGGCGAAGACCTGATCGACAATCCAGCCTAGCTGATTGGTCAGAGCTTTCTCATTTTGCGCTAAATGCACTGCTTGCTTGATTTGGCCAAGTATCTGCGGCTCACCGAGTATCATAGAATCCAGACCTGCGGCCACTCGTAGCCAGTGCGTTAAAGCATGAGTATCACGGTGCACATATAGATAGTCATCAATCTCAGTAAGCGCGATCTGCTTAAAAGTAGCAAGCCAAGTTTTTATACGTAAAATGTGCGCACTCACTAAAGCTGAGGATACAGAAGTTACAGAACCTGCATCAGCCTCTTGCGGCACGAGCGCATAGATCTCAGTACGGTTGCATGTAGAGACAATTACGCTACCATCGGTAAAGCGTTCCAACTGCTCAAGCGCAGTATTGACATCCTCACCAACAAGCGCCAAGCGCTCACGTAGAGCGACTGGTGCGGTTTTGTGATTGACCCCAATGACCACTAATCTCATTATCGATAGACCGTCTATATAACTCGCCCGTCAAGACTCACTTGACTTATAAAGGCGTTATTAAAGGCAACTGCTACACCTATGCACGAAAAGACAGATGCAATAAAAGTCGCCTATTGTATCACTCTTACAAGGTTTATTTAATACTTGCCCAGTAACCCTAGTGCTGTTTATCTGTATCTGGGCGCTGACAGCACAAATCAACTACTCCAAGGCGTCTTAGCAGTCATTTATTGAGCGCATTTATTGCCCTTGTTAGGGCAAATTTTAGCCCTACTTTTTGAGTAACAAGGACGCTATTGTTTATCACAAACGTCTCCTCTTATAATGAGCTGAGCTACTAACTCTAGTAAGAACAGTAAGAACAGTTACGTTAAACTAAATCGGCTTGGCTATAATAAGTCTAATCGCTATCCATAATATGATAAGACTACTTCCTCGTTTAGCCGCTTTTGATGCGATCACAGGCAAGCACTGCTATATATGAAACTTTTTGGTACTTCGTTGCAACTACAGCGCGCGTATGATGATATAAACCTTCGAGCGCTATGGCGCAAGATTGTCGATCGTCTGTGTCATCAGCACAAGCTAACTTTGGTGTTGGCCGCTTGTCTGTGCTTAGGAGCACCTGCTTATGCCAGTGCCAGTGCCAGCCTTAATGATACCTTATCAATTACCCAAGATATCAATATACAACGCG
>NZ_JBQQFC010000105.1:0-7789 GCF_052258445.1 Psychrobacter sp. T6-1 | reverse complement strand
TCTCCATGGATCTTATACATTCTGCGTTTGATATCGGGATAATTGGTGATATCAATCGGCGGTCTACTACCACCCATAAGGTAGGTGGCGTCGCTATCACTATCATTACGCATAGAATGGGCTGCACCATGCGCTGGAAAACCAACAAAATCGCCTGCACTTAACGGATAAGTTTCGTCACCATAACGTAGCGTCAGCTCGCCTTCTAGCACATAAATAAATTCGTCTGACTCTTCATGATAGTGATGCTGGGTGGTCTCATCGCCTGGCTCAACGCGTACCAGATGCAGACCAAAAGTGTTCAGTCCAACGATGTCACTTAGAGATACCGTATGGCGAATAGCGTTGTCGTTAAACTGATGTACGTGTCTGGTTTCAGGAATGGCGTCAATATCGTACTTGGTAAGGATATAGTCTTTTGGATCGTCAGATTTAGGTTTGGCTGTTTTGCTCACAAGCTGTCTCCATTATGGTTATATCAAAATTATAGTAACGAATAACCCAAGGGTTTATGTATTAAATGAGATCCATCTAGTCACGGTCACTGTCGATATAGAAGCGGCTCTATTTTGTTGCACAATCGATGTTATCAGTCGCGCATACTCGTCTTATTCTTGCTAAAATACGCTTATTTTTCTGCTTTTACCATTGGACGATATTATGACCACTGCTGCAATCCCAACTATCAAAGAAGACCGCATCTTAATCCTTGATTTTGGCTCACAATATAGTCAGCTCATCGCTCGCCGTGTGCGCGATTCAGGGGTATTTTGTGAGATGTTACCCTTTGATATCGACACCCAGCGTATTACTGACTTTGGTGCCAAGGGCATCATCCTATCGGGCGGTCCTGAGAGCGTGCACGCAGCGGATAGCCCGCGTATTAATGATGCAGTGTTTGATTTAGGCGTGCCAGTATTGGGTATTTGCTACGGTATGCAAGCGATGGCAGATCGTTTCGGCGGTGAGGTACATGCCAGTGACATCCATGAGTTTGGCGCAGCGACAATCAATGTAAACGGTCACTCACAGCTTACCGAAGGCATTGAAGATAAGACGACAGAAGCGGCAACTACTCAGCTCAATGTCTGGATGAGCCATGGTGACAAGGTGGTTGAGGCACCTAAAGGCTTCGAGATTATCGCTAGTACGCCCAGCTGTCCGATTGCGATTATGGCGGATGATGATAAGCACTATTACGGTCTCCAGTTTCATCCAGAGGTCACCCATACGCTACAAGGGCAAGCGCTACTCGGTCGCTTCGTGCATCAAATCTGCGACTGCTCTGGCGAGTGGACACCAGACAATATCGCTGATATGCGCGTGGCACAATTAAAAGAGCAAATTGGTGATAAGCAAGTCTTGCTTGGGCTATCAGGCGGGGTTGATAGCTCGGTGGTCGCGGCATTATTGCATAAAGCCATTGGCGATCAGCTCACTTGTGTGTTTGTTGATAACGGTCTCTTGCGTCTGCATGAAGGCGATCAAGTGATGCAAGTCTTCGCGGAGAACATGGGTGTCAAAGTCATCCGTGTCGATGCTGAGGATCTATTTTTAAACGCGCTAGCAGGCGAGTCTGATCCTGAAGCCAAACGCAAAATCATCGGCAAAACCTTTATCGATGTCTTCGCCGATAGCGCGCGCCAAGTTAGCGAACAAAGCGATGGCAAAGTGGTCGAATTCCTAGCGCAAGGCACAATTTATCCCGACGTTATCGAATCGGCCAAATCACATCAAGGCAAAGCCCACGTCATCAAGAGCCATCATAACGTCGGCGGTCTACCCGATGATTTAGCTTTTAAACTCATTGAGCCGCTACGTGATCTGTTCAAAGATGAAGTGCGTAAACTCGGTATCACTCTTGGCTTACCTGCCAAGATGATCTATCGTCATCCGTTCCCAGGGCCAGGTTTGGGCGTGCGTATTTTGGGTGAAGTCACCAAAGAATACGCCGATATCCTGCGTCAAGCCGATGCGATATTCATGCAGGAGCTTGAGCGTTCTGGCTGGTATGACAAGACCGCGCAAGCGTTTGCGGTATTCCAACCGATCAAATCGGTCGGTGTAGTCGGTGACGGTCGCCGCTATGCGTGGGTGATTGCGCTACGTGCCGTCGAGACCGTGGACTTTATGACCGCGCGCTTTGCCCATCTGCCGTATGAGCTGATTGAGACGGTGAGTAATCGCATCATGAATGAAATCGCTGAGGTCTCACGCGTGACTTATGACGTATCGAGTAAGCCGCCTGCGACTATTGAGTGGGAGTAGGGGTTGGCTTAGTGATGGGTTTTAGCTGAAATAAGAAATACTCAACTTGGTTGGGTGTTTTTTTTGTTTAAGATTTTTGGAGCTAATCTCGCTTTCCACTAATATCTTGTCTGCCTCCTAGAGCACCGACTAAAGCTCGCTGTGTTCCTGCTACGCGAGATGAGGAGGGGAACAGCGAGTGTCTGGGAGACACTCGTCCCGACGCAAGAGAAAATCTATGATTTTCTGCGCGGGCTAAGTCGCTGCAATCTAGTGGTCAAACAAGGATAACCGCTGCAATCGAGGCTAAAAAACTAAAACGCTCTACGAGTCGGAGATTGATCGATTATCAAAACCTAGTGAACTATAAAAACAGCTTGTATAGGATAATAAAAGGATTGCTAAGAACCGTATAGCACCGCAGCATCTTTTAATGTCTGCCAGTTCTTATTTTCTACCCATACAAAACCACAAGCTCCATTACTTCTTTTTGCCCACAAATCACCAATACGTTTTTTCTCTATGCTATCTCGATTACCCATCTCTACAGAGCGATCTTTTCCTTTATATTCAATAGCCAAAATTACACCGCTTTTAAGCTTAACAACGAAGTCAGGATAAAATTTATCAGAAGCTGTCTGCAACCAGAAAGACGTAGGTTTCTTCTCTACATTTCTTACCCACCATTCAACTCCTTGCATTTGGTGTGCAATGTATTCAGCACATTCAAACTCCTCCCCTTTATCTTTTAAATTACCAATAACTTTAAAGAAGTGGTTTTTTAAAGGGATCAAACCGTTGTAAACGCTATCATAGCCATAGCGACCTTGCTCAAAAGTAATAGCATGCTCGTTCCTAACTTCAAATTTATCTTCATCAGCAAATAAGTCGTCAAAAACACGCTGTTTTACTTCTACTAGTCCCGCAGCCATTTTTCGTTGTAATGCACCTCGTAAACGAAACTTACGATACGCTAATTCATCTAATGTAAAATTCTTTTCATTCATTAAATAAGAAACGGCAGCGTTTAACCAAGCCACCTTTACATCGCGCTCTGAATAAGGGAAATACAAATTTCTATCTAGCCAATATATGATATCTGTTACTTGCCAACCTTGCTCTTTTCCAAAAATAGCTAGTTGGCTATCCATTTGATCGTAAACATCACACTCAACTCTTTCTAATTGAGAAATACTTAATGAAGCGCGACGCATAGTTTCTATATCTGGAGAAAATTCAGCATCCGTTAGTTTGTAATCAAAATCTGATATTTCCCAGTCAGCATCTAATAGTGGCGTTTCATCGAAAATATCGAAAAAGCTCAACTGACTATAGCTAAGTAAAGGTACTTTAGCTGAGACTCCTTTTTCCGCAGGTGTTAGTTCTTGGCTGGGCGGCGCTGCTTGAATCGCAAGTGCAGTGTTGAGTTGTTCCTTTATCGATTTTGCTATTTCTGGCTGTTTAAAAGTCTCTGATATTTGCTGAATTTGTTTAGAAGTGGCTCCCTCTTTTACCGTCAATGTAGAGGTTTCTGGTGAAATTTCAATTTTATCTCGTAAGGATTTCGGTAATGCTGAAACTGACTCTTCATCAGGAAGGGACAAAAATCCATCATACTCAGGTAGTGGAATAATCAAATCGGTAGGTTGCGAGAATAAATCTCCGCTCTGTTCTTCGCCACGAGCGACTATCAAGTCTTTTGCTTCTAAACGCTCAAAACCACTCTGAACCAACCCATCTTTTAAATTCTGAACAGTAGCAGCAAGCTCATTCGATACGACATAAGCATAACTGCGATTAAGCGCTTCTTCACTTTTACGTACGACATGAGGCATACGTAATATACGACCGAGTACCTGCTCTACAGCTGTAGCAGAAGTGGTGTTTCTGAAAGAAAATAAAACGTATGCATTCGGACAGTCCCAACCTTCACGTAGTTTATCAACGGTAATAATAAACTGTGGATAGTCAGGATCGCCTAGCCTTTTACCTGTTAATTCATCAACAGCGCCCGTTGCAATAGCTATTGATTCTTCGGGAACATTGAAGTCCTCAATTAAGTGCTTTTTTACTTTGTCTGGCGTAAACGTCTCTTTTTCTTTAGCAGTTCGTTCGGCCTGAATTAGCATCACTACTGGATCTATAATTTCTCCAGTGAGTTGTTTCTCTTTTTCAGCATGTTTTTCTAGCTGACGTAATCGAGCAATTGCTTCTGTCAATGAAACGCGCCACTCTGGATGAATAGCTAGCTCTAATGGCAGCTTTAACATATCCTCTGATTGTAGAGTAGCGGCTGAAACGCTACGTAATACGTTAGAGGGCTGATGTGATCTATCTGGTGTGGCGGTAAGTTCTAGTATACAGCTAGGATTGAAGCGTTTGAGAGTATCAGCTGCTAACTGAGTACCTTGGTTATGTGCCTCATCTACAATGACGTAGGGTCTTCTCAAGCGAATCACATCTACTAACGAATGCTCGCCCTTTTGCTCATCAGCACTTACACCTTCAAAGTGTGGCATAAGTGCACCGTTTTGACGATACACTCGCAAGCCGTCTGCTGTGTCACGCTTAAAGCTTTGCATGGTCGCGACAATAATCGTATTGCCAGTATTCAGTGTAGCAGGCTGCATATACAGTGCTTCATTGATATCTAAGACATTAACCGCGCCAAATAGGTCGCGCATATCTTGATGCAGCAGTTCTCCTTCGGTTTTGAGCGCATATAAAGTCTGTTCACGTATGGGATCTGAGGGAACTAGCCAAAGTACTAACGAATGCTCTACTGCTAAGAACGCATCATTAACCTGTTTTATAGATTGTCCTGCTATGCGTGTTTTCCCGCCACCAGTAGGTACTCGAAGACAGACATAAGGCACATGATCCATCTCTGGTAATGGATAGTAAGGCTGAGCTAGACCAGAAGTCATCAACTGGGTAGATTCTGCAAAGGCGGCAGCAGGGTCTTTCAACTCTCTACAGCGGTATAGATAGCTTGAATAATCTGCAAGTAAGTTGTTTTGATAGTTTTTTAGTGATTTATTATTTAGAACCATGTTTTAACCGCCAATTCATAAGGGAGTTGGTGAAAAGTAATATTGAGTCTGGCTAGTTTTGTTTTATCAAATCGTGTACGAGCACCGTAAATAATCTTCTGACCTTCAAAGTTTGGCAAAGCTTCTTCTAGTATTTCAAGAGTTCGACCGTTAAGGACGTTGCCACCAGCGTCAGATTTATCTTTTAGGATGTCGTTATAGAGCAAAAATATCGCTCTATCTTTATATTGCCCGAGATAGGGTGTAATATTTTTCTTATCTATAGACTTTAAATCAGATAGCTTTAAACCAGTTCCCGTTTCCATAAACCAAACAAATTCGGCTAGCTGATCGAATGTAACATCGGAACGGATTTGACCATCAGAACTAAAAATCGATGACTTTGATAATTTAAGAACTTGAAAACCGCCACCTAATGGTGGAATTTTCTTTTTTCCTTTGGTGTAGCCAGTTACGGCTTTTTTTAGCCTAGGTATAAGAATATTTTTAGAGATATTTTCTACCATTTCTATCGCAATGAAATTTCTCTTACAGTTTTCTCTATTTGAAACTGTCATTACGGCGTGTGCGGTTGTACCTGAACCAGCAAAAGAATCTAAAATAATATCTCCTTCTTTCGTCATCCAAGAGATAATACGCTCTATTATTTTTATACTTTTTTCTGTCTCAAAAGTGGTTTCAGTTCCACTGAGCAATATATCCATCCAATTATCACTCAGTATTTTTCCGCTACTAGGTGGGACGTAATACTGAATACTTCCTTGGTCATTTTCGCGAACGAAATCTAACTTTGAGTTATTAGCAGTAAGGTTTTCAATAAACCATTCATCTAAACTCATGTCGTCTTGAATATTGTTAAGATAATATTCATAGTTCTTCTGAGCTTTAGTAGCTCTTACGCGTTCCCAACGCCACTGACCTTTATCAGGAGTGAAGTCAAATAGTTTATACCTCATTGTTGGTCTATCAGTACCGCGCCAAAAAGTATCCCATTTTCCAGGTTTTTCAACTTCATGCTCTAACATTAGCTTTGGTAAACGAGTACTTTTATTTTTTGAGTACATTAAGATATATTCATGACCAACAGCAAGAGCGCTCCAATCATCAAATTGTGCTTGCACATTCTTTACTCCACGTCTAACTGCTATTGTATTTTTATAACAATTCGAGCCAAATATTTCATCAAGAAGAAATCTTAAGTAGCAATGTGCATTATCGTCAATCGATGCAAAAATGACCCCATCTTCATGTAGAAATTGTTTTAAAAGCAATAGCCTTGGATACATCATACATAACCAACGGTCGTGACGGTCTAAGGTTTCACCTTCTTTACCGACCACTTCGCCTAGCCATTTTTTAATCTCTGGACTATTCACATTATCGTTATAAACCCAACCTTCATTACCCGTGTTATAGGGCGGGTCGATATAGATACATTTTACTTTTCCAGCATATCGCGGCAACAGTGCTTTTAGGGCATCTAAATTATCACCTTGTACGATTAGATTTCCACTATCAGCATCCCCGCAAGATAACGCTTCTACAGGCTCTAATAAACGAAATGGTACTTCTTTATGATGCTTTTCTACTGCTTCTTTACCAATCCAATTGAGTGTTGGCATTTATATCCCTTTAGTCATCTGAGTTTGTTTCTATTTAATGTGGTTAGTATATGTCTCAGAGCATTTTAATACTATCTTTGTCTAATTTCACAGGTAACTTACAGTTTTGAATAATCGCAAATGAACGCAAATGAACGCAAATGAACGCAAATGAACGCAAATGAACGCAAACTTGAGTTCCAAAAAAAAAGCAGCACCCCAAAAGAGCACTGCCATTATTTAAAAACCTATCTTCTAAACCAAACCCTAACCCCGAACATTCACCACATAACGCCCAACCGTCTGACTCGCCATAAAGCGATCTAGGTACTCAGGGGTTTGCTCAAGGGTAATCTCTTCGCCATAACTCTCAAGATCAGGCAGCTTCATATCCGTAGCCACTCTCTCCCAAATCGCTTTTTTGTCTTCTAACGGAATAAAGACCGAATCGATACCGAGCAAGGAGACGCCGCGAGTGATAAAGGGTAGTACCGTCATGGAGAATTCAGCAGAGGCCGCCAGACCACAAGAGGTCACCGCGCCGCCTGCTTTGGTTTGCTTGAGCAAGTTCGCTAAATAGTCACCGCCAACGGTATCGATAGCATTGGCCCACAGCTCGCGTCCGACAGGTCGACTGCCGACTTCATTGACACTATCACGATGACGGACTTCAGTTGCGCCAAGCTCTTTGAGATGCTCGGTTTGTTCCGTTTTTCCTGAGAAGGCGATAACGTCATAACCCAATTGATTAAGTATGGCGATACTGATACTACCGACGCCGCCCGTTGCTCCGCTGACGGCGACAGAGCCATGTTCAGGTTTTGCGCCCATTTTCTCAAGCTTTTGGATACTAAGCGCGGCAGTGACACCGCCCGTACCATAGATCAT
>NZ_JBQQFC010000104.1:0-7794 GCF_052258445.1 Psychrobacter sp. T6-1 | reverse complement strand
TAAACACTCGCCCCAACTGCCCGTGCAATGGCAATCCCCTCCTCAACCGTCAAAAACTTACGCTGGCTTGGGCTGTTCTTATAGACGACGTCACCCTCTTGGAATATTAGGCACTCATTGACTGCTATTTGCTGCCATTTCTCATTTTTAGTTAGCGGTACGGTCACTAAAATGGTCGTTTTATCGGTGTCAGCAGTCACATCACCAAAGTTAATCGATATCTCATCATCAGCGAGTTCTGCCTTGCCAAAGGGCGCTTGGCGGGTGAGATAAAATAGCAGACTGCCCGCGTACGCCAGTTGCCATTCGCCATTTGATATCAGGCAATTAAACAGACCGTTAGCAGATAGATATCGGCACTGCGTCGTCAAAAAGTTAAACAACGTCTCATTATCAGGACGCGATTTAAAGCTGCTTTTGAGGCGGTTAATCAAATAGCAAAACGCCATTTCAGAATCCGTGTTACCCACAGGCTGACAGTGCGAGGCATTGCCGTTTTCTTGTAAGCGCTCGCAGCGTTTTATAAATTCGCTATTCATCTGCCCGTTGTGCGCAAATACCCACTGCTCGCCCCAGACTTCACGCACGAACGGATGAGTGTTAGCTAAGCAATTTTGACCTTGCGTGGCTTTACGGATATGAGCGATGACATTCATCGCTTTGATCGGATAGTTATTGACTAGGTCGGCAACGGGCGATAAATGGCTTGGGCGGTTGTCATGGAATAAGCGCAGGCCTGTTGAGAGGTTGGATACATTACCATTTTGCATGCACTCACTACGCTCAAAGAATGCAATACCAAAACCGTCCTCATGATGGTCAGTCATACCGCCGCGGCGACGAAAGCCTGAAAAGCTAAAGCCGATATCGGTTGGGGTATTACAGTTCATTCCTAAAAGTTGACACATGTATCTGCTTCCGCCTTTATTGTCTTGGTGCTTAGTTGTCTTGGTGTTTGACTATTTTTGTGCTCGGTTATGTTCTATGAAGGTTTTGGGCTATCTGGTACAATGCCCAGCTCGGCATCACTCATTTGATCTAAGAGTGCTTCGCCATCTGTTGCACTACTGACGCCGCCCAAGATGCGCTGAGCTTGCGCCAAATCGGTATCTTGTACCCATAGCACTACGCCAGAGTTCATCCCTGGAATCGCGCTTAGCGCCTGCAACGAGACGGTAATGCCGTTGTTACGTAGCAAATTAGCGTTTAATTCGCCTTGCATATTGGTATCAAAACGAGCCAGCTTATGCCAATTATCGACTTGATCGCTCATAAAGGTGTCCTTACTTTAAATGGTCAGGCTCTAAAAGGTCATATGCAAATGAGCAAATGACATGAACATAATTGAGATGAATATTAGTACCGCTTAACCTTTAGTGTATAGGCTTTTATCATTGGCAAGTGAACTCAATTAGTATTAGGGCGTGTTGAATATTTTAATAAATGACAAACCCTGAAGACCAGTTGATTTGACCCAGTGGATATTCATCAATATGGAAGCCATTGGGATAATCCTCAAAGCCTGGCTGCGTCTTTAGTTGCTCAATAGCCGCCTGTGCTTGAGATTCGCTAGCGAACACGCCAATGAGTTTAAAATCAGCGATATCTTTGTCCGTATCATCCTCTTCAAACCGTGTATGCTCAAGGACAAAGACGCTATCTTGATCTTTTTCGACGTGCGAGTAGTGATAAGCGGCAAGGCGTTTCATCAAATCAGGGTTTTTGACCATGATGTTGTCGCCACTACGTCCTTCAGTACGGTTGTAATGAATGACATTAAGACGTAGTAGCCAAAAGATAACCGCCGCTTTGGCCAACATCACTGGCAAGGCTCGTTTCTCATCGCTATCAAGCGCGCGCTTGGACTCATAGCCTTGCAAGAATGCGGTCATTTTATGACGATCAAAATCTACCGATTCGCCTTGTTCAGCATCGCCCCACGTGGTACAAAAGTCATTAATAGTAATGGCAATATCCATCACATAATGATCGACGCTCACTTCAGTAAAATCTAGTAAGCCTGTGAGTGTCTCTTTACCTTTGGTCAAATCCCACAAGGTATTGTCCGCGAACATATCGAGATGACAAAGGCCTTTGGGTAATTTATCCAGCGATAGCTTTTCATACGACTGCCAAATATCACTCATCAATTTGGCCTCGTCACTTGGCATAAACTGTATCTCACGGTCGCGTACATCGATCCATGGATATAGCGCTACCCCATAGTCTTCGCTGGGCTGCAATTCTTGCAAAGTCTCATGCAGCATCGCCAGCGCCGCGCCGATCTCGTAACACATCGCTGTAGTCGTTTGTTTGGGATGCGCCCCCGACAAGCAGGGCACGACCGTGATGGCTTTGTCTTCATAATGGATGACGTAGCGCTTATCATTGTTTTTATCAGTAGCGGCTTGCGCGGTGTCAATCTCGATAATAGGTAGTGGCGCAGCAACGGGTAAAGTGCCGTCCAATTGACCCAAAATCACTGCCATTTTTTCGATATCAGCAGGCGGGCGCTCTTCAAATAAGGTAAACACATAAGAGTATTCACCCTCGCTGTCATCTGTGGTCTGAATAAACCAGTTCGAGTTTTTGATACCTTGCGTGATGGGAATGGCGCGGGCAAACGCTACCCCAAAGCTTGAGCAAAAGGCGGCAAATTGATCATCGGTGAGCTGGGTATAGACGGACATAAGCTTCTCTTTAATAGCGGCATGTAAATGTTGCGAGCATTTTAGGCGACATTATACCGAAAATTTATGACCAAGCGTGAAACGTCTACCCTTTGTATAAATAAGAAGGGTTTTGAGCTGATCAGCGTGCCAGCTCTCATCATGCGTAAGCGGCGTGGTCACTGTTGATTTGTACAAAGTAGATTATGATATCAGTATCGACTAAACACGATATAAGCGCTCCAATTTTGTTAGAATGCTTCAATGAAGTTTTTGACTGACTTAATGTAATTAAGAGTGAGATAAAATGCTAGCAAAACGTATTATTCCCTGTTTGGATGTGGACAATGGGCGCGTGGTCAAAGGCGTGCAATTCGTCGACATTATCGATGCAGGCGACCCTGTAGAAGTGGCGCGTCGCTACAATGAACAAGGCGCAGATGAGATTACCTTTTTGGACATTACCGCGACCAGTGACGCGCGTGATACCACGTATCATACCGTTGAGCGTATGGCAGAGACGGTGTTTGTACCGCTAACCGTTGGCGGCGGCGTGCGCAAAATCAGCGACATACGCAATTTGCTCAATGCTGGCGCGGATAAAGTGGCGATTAATTCAGCAGCGGTGTTTACGCCAGAATTCGTTGGGGAGGCAGCGCAGAAATTTGGTAATCAATGCATTGTCGTTGCTATTGATGCCAAGCGCGTCGCCGATATCGATGTCAACGGCATACTTATGCCGCGCTGGGAGATATTTACCCATGGCGGGCGCAAACCGACGGGTATTGACGCTGTCGCTTGGGCAGTCAAAATGGCAGCTCTGGGCGCAGGCGAGCTGCTCGTCACCTCAATGGATGGCGATGGCACCAAAAAGGGCTATGATCTGGCACTGATGAAACAGATTACTGATCAAGTGAACATTCCAGTTATCGCCTCAGGCGGCGTTGGTAACCTCGAGCATTTAGCTCAAGGCGTACTGCAAGGCGGCGTCGATGCTGTCCTTGCAGCCAGTATTTTTCACTTTGGTGAATTCACTGTTGGTGAGGCCAAAGTTTATATGGCAGCGCAAGGAATAACCATGCGTTTGTAGAGCGTTACAAGGTGTTTATATTAAGGTTACCAGAGTCAGCTAATCCACAAATAAAGTCGTAAAAATGCTATCATAGCGCCACTTATATATTTTTACTGATTGGATAGTCAATCAATAGTTAAAACCCGTTATTTAATTGCATTTTAATAGTTATAAATCTAAGGATACCTCTATGTCAAACTTACAACAGCAGCGCGCTAACATCACTCATATCGATGGCAATTTACATCAAAACAAAGACGCTCGTATCGGTATCGTCGTCGGTCGCTTTAACGCTTTTATCGTAGAGTCTTTAGTTGATGGCGCAATCGATGCCCTGCTTCGTCATGGCGTTTTGGGCAGCAATATCACAGTCGTTCGCGTACCGGGCGCTTATGAGCTACCGCTTGTCGCCCAGCGCGCCGCTGAATCAGATCGTTTTGACGCGATTATCGCTTTGGGCGCAGTCATTCGTGGTAGCACGCCGCATTTTGATTTTGTTGCCAGCGAATCTGCCAAAGGCTTAAGCGGCGTTGCCACTGACTATAATATCCCTGTTGCTAATGGCGTTTTGACCACCGACAGTATTGAGCAAGCTATTGAGCGCGCGGGTACTAAAGCGGGTAACAAAGGCAGCGATGCGGCGATGGTCGTACTTGAGATGCTAGCGGTATTATCGCAATTAGATGTTGAAGATGACTATGATGCTCGCGATGATAGCGATGACGCTTAAATTTAATCGTTAATACATTATTGTTGTAGGGCATATCGGCTGAGGCCTTAGCCCTACATAAAAGTGTATGTTCAGGTAAGTAATAACCATTAAATAGTGCTAAGGTTTAAAGTCTTAGCGCTACAGCATGACGACAGATTGGCAAATTGCGAATCGACCACTATTTAACATCTTAACATTTAGGTATTCACCTCTTATGACTGACCAACTCAAGCGCGCTCTGAATGACGCACAGACTGATCCTATCACTCAAACGCCCGCCCGCGACGATGAGCAACATTTCGATGTCAGTGAATCCTCGTATAAGACCAGTCATACTGCCGTGCGTAAAGCGCGGCGTTTTGCTATGCAGGGTCTGTATGAGTGGCTGGTCACTGACCGCCGTTTTGATACGACAGACAAGCGTAGCTGGAAGGACAATGCCCCGCATGACATCGCTGCCCGTACGCGCGCGACCAATGCTATGCATACCGTACATATCGGCTACTATCACGAGATGATGCGCGATATTCCGGAGCAAATAGACGCTTTGGACGCGCTGATCGCTGAGCAGCTAGATCGCGGGATTGAGAAGTTAGATACTGTTGAGCACGCTATCTTGCTCATCGGTGCTTACGAGTTACAGCACCGCTTAGAGATTCCGTATAAAGTGGTGCTTGATGAGGCGATGAAGCTGAACAATCACTTTGGCGCAACCGACGCGCACAAATTAATTAATGCCGTACTCGATAGAATGGCGATACAATTACGCGCCGTTGAAGTACAAGCGGACAGCAAAGCCAATCTACGCACCTCACAAAAGGCGGCAAGCAAACAAGCAAGGACCAGTCAAGATGAAGACCAGAGCGCTGTGCAACCTGAGACTTATACCGACGCGCCCACCGCATCGAACAAGCCGCGTATCAGCGCGAATAAAACAGGTGTTAAACGCATTCGTCCTAATAAACCGAGCGCGGGCACAGCAACCAAACAAGCCAGCAAAAAACTGGCGACCAAGCCAATCACGACCTCTCAAGATACAGAGCAAGACACAGCCAACACTATAGCTAATATCGATAGCGAAAGTAATCCTATTACCGTAGCCGATGACGCGGTGACAACAACGCCAAAAGATGACAGTATGGTAGAGACAGACAAACTGTTAGCAACTACCGATGCAGCAGATATCGGCTTAGAGAACTCTAATTTGCTTAGCGATGCAGATAAAACCTCTGAACCATCACAAGACAATGACAATAAAGAGGATAGCTCTAAAGACCCTAGCTCTGATAATAGTAGCTCTGAAGTAAAAGACTAACCATGAACGAGTTTGAGCTGATCGAGCAGATATTTTTAGGATTGCAGGACGCTGAGCAAATAGAGGCTGGCGTCGCAAACGGTATCGAAAAAAGTATCGGCGATGATGCTGCAGTAATCAAACTGCCAGCGGACTCGCGCTTGGTCAGCTGTATTGATACTTTAGTTCAGGGCAGACACTTTAGCGCGGACTGGGATGAGATTAATCAGCTAGCCTTTGCTATTGGTTATAAAGCTGTCGCCGTTAATATCTCAGATATTGCGGCTATGGGCGCAACTCCGCACAGTATCTTGCTGGCGCTGGCATTACCAGAACGCTTAGCAAATGAGACTTGGCTAAGCGATTTTGCCAAAGGTCTATTTCACGCGTGCACGTCATTTGGAGTGACTTTGATCGGCGGTGATACCACGCGTAGCGAGACTTTGGTACTTAGCATCAGTGCGCAAGGCTACTTAAATGCAAGTACGCCTGCCATTTATCGCTCAGGGGCGCAGGTCGGTGACAAGGTCTATGTATCTGGCAGTATTGGTGATGCCGCTTACGCGCTAAATCATACTGATACGGCTATCGGAGCGCAGCTTGCACATCGTTTGCATATGCCAACCCCGCGTATCGCTTTGGGCACAGCACTCGCGCAGATTGGTGCGACCTCAATGATCGATATCTCAGATGGTTTGTATCAAGACCTTGGACATATCTGTCAGCAAAGCGGCGTTGTGATACAGCTTAACCTTGACGACTTACCTACTAGTTCAGCACTATCTAGTATAGATCTCGCAGAGCGCTTGCAATATCAGCTGACAGGTGGTGATGATTATGAGCTGGCTTTTACTTTGCCTGCTGATATTGCAGCCACCTTTGATAATAAAACCAATACTCAGATCACATGCATTGGTGAGGTGACGGCTTTGGCACTAATAGATCCAGATACAAGCGCTAATAACAGCGCTAGTAAGCCTTATCCCAAGCTGTTTTATAAAGGTCAGCCTGTGACCCCAGCAAGCCCCGCGCCTTTTACCAGCTTGCCCAACTTAAGCGGTTACCAACATTTTATAGGTTAGCCCATGACCAACGATACGTCCGACAACCATAAGCCTGATATCAGTAAAGCTAATGACTGCCCGCGCCTGCCCGCTACAGCAAGCCTACTTGATCGCATCGTCTATTGGCTTGGTATCGGTCTGGGTAGTGGTTTGCCGCGCCGCGCACCAGGTACTTGGGGCACCGTTGGTGGCCTTATCGTCGCCATTCCTTTGATGAGTTTGGGTTTTATTCCCTTTCTTATCATTACTATCTTATCGAGTATCATCGGTATTTGGATATGCGGGCGCACATCGGTACTTATGCAAGTCCATGATGACCCACACATCGTCTGGGATGAGTGGGCAGGCATGTGGATTACACTTTTGCCGTTCTCTTATTTGGGCGTGACCACTACTAGCTTTTGGCAAGACATTTTTGAGGCCACTTCTATTTTCTCCCTTATTATCGCCTTTGTATTTTTTCGGTTTTTTGACATCATTAAGCCGCCGCCTATTGGCTGGGCCGATAAAAAGGTCGCAGGTGGCTTAGGTATTATGCTCGATGACATTATCGCAGGCATAATGGCTGCTTTTGTTTGGCTTATCGCTATGATGGGCTTAATGCTCTAACTGTCTACTTTTATACCTAGCATTGTATTTTTCTTAATAGTATCAAGCCTATCAGTCATAAACCTTGCCATCTGGATATGACTTCTGGGCTTTTTTACGTTATAATTCAAAATTATATTTTGTTACATTTGTGGAGTGCATGAAATGTCAGCGTCTATCAAAACATCTTTATCCGTGATTATCCTAGCAGCTGGCAAAGGCACGCGTATGCAGTCAGCAAAGCCTAAGGTACTACAGACTTTGGCGAGCAAACCGCTACTGGGTCACGTCCTTGAGACTTGTCATCATTTGACGGTAGATAATACTGTGGTGGTCTATGGGTTTGGCGGTGATCAAGTCCAGTCGGCAATGGATAGTCAATATGCACATCTGTC
>NZ_JBQQFC010000103.1:0-7916 GCF_052258445.1 Psychrobacter sp. T6-1 | reverse complement strand
GAGGATGACAAAGACGTTAAAGAGATTTACGCTGAGTACGAGTCCAAGCTGAATAAGCCAAAAAGTATCGCTGACTTTGTCAAAAATGATATGGCAAATAATGACGATTATGCCGCGATCTTTATCCCCGGTGGTCATGGTGCGATGCTAGGCTTACCTGAAGATTACAATCTGGGTGAATTGCTGCGTTGGGGTCATGACAAGGATCTGTTTACCTTAGCAATATGTCATGGACCAGCGGCTCTACTAGCGGCTAATTTAGAGAGTCCTGATAACTTAGATCAAGACGATGACGCTAACCAAGACTTTATTTTTAAAGGTTACAAAATGGTCGCCTTCCCAACTATAATGGATAAGCAAATGCCAAAAATCGGTTATTTGCCTGGACCTATGCCTTGGTACTTTGCAGAAAAGTTAGAAGATTTAGGCGTCACGATTAGCAATAAGCTCGCCTCAGGACAGACGCATCAAGATAGAAAGCTAATCTCAGGTGACGGGCCTCTAGCGGCTAATGAGTTTGGTAAAATGAGTGCTAAAGCTTTGCTAAAAGAGCTTGGCTAGATCGTTTTCTTAGGGTCGTAGTATAAAAAACGGACTATTTGATAGTCCGTTTTTCTGTCTGTGCTGTTATATCAAACTCAAAAAATAGGGTGAATAATACTCAACTGCTTTAGCCTTTGTAGGGTGCGCCGCGCGCACCGATTACAGGTAATAGCCTACAACTGGTGCGTGAAACGCACCCTACGCCTACTTTAGTTTTTACGGACTCACTTAGCCATATCATAAATCCCACGAACCACCTCACCAATCACTGCAATTCCTTTCTCTAAAGTGTCTTCATCAGCGGCAATACTCATACGAATACATTCATGCGCGTGTTTGTAGTTATCAACATCAACGCCGGGAAAGAAGTACTGGCTTGGCACAATAAGCGTGCCTTTTTCCTTCAAACGTTCATACAACTCAAGCGTGGTAATCGGTAAATCCTTAAACCATAACCATAAAAATATCGCGCCCTCAGGCTTATGAATCGATAGCGGATAATCCCCCAGTTCCTTTTTAAGTAGCGCAACTGCGGTTTTCGCTTGCTGCTGATAAAATGGCTTAATCTCATTGTCAGATAAGTCTTTAATAGCATCGTTTTTCATCAGTGGCGTAGCAATAGAAGCCCCAAAGCGTGTGGGCGAGAGATTGACCACCGCATTCATCGCACTAACCGCTTCGATAACTTCGGGAGCGGCAACGATAATACCCGTACGCACGCCGGGCAAGCCAATTTTAGACAGGCTAAAACAAAGAATGGTATTGTCATCCCAATTAAGGGTGACGTCTGAATAAATAATATTAGGAAAGGGCATGCCATAAGCGTTATCGATAATCAGCGGTACATCGTAACGTTTGGCAATCTCCGCCAAATGCGCCATTTCCTCATCGGTCAATACATTGCCCGTCGGATTAGTCGGACGCGAACAACAAATCGCGCCAATACGACCTTCCTTTAGTGCGGGCAACTTCTCCAACGCCTCAAAATCCACGCGATATTTAAAGAAGCCTGCTTCGCCATTATGAGTCACTTCATCGATATGCGGCAACACCGCCATAAAATGCTGACCCTCAACATGCACATCGCTATAGCCAATATACTCAGGGGCAAGCGGTAGCAAAATCGACTTATCTATCGACTTATTGTCTTTATCTTGACTGGACTCATCAACGAACGCCCCGCCAAACAAATTAAACAAATAGAAAAATGCATTTTGCGAGCCATTGGTTAAGGCGATATTTTCTGACGTTAAATTCCAATCATAATGACGATTAAAGAAGCCTACCAAGGCATCGATAAAAGCGGCATCGCCCTGCGGGTTGGAGTAATTCGCCATGCTACTCGTCGCCGTGCTATTGGTCTCCTCACTATTATTAAAGCTACCGTCGCTACCCAGCGCTTGATAGGTCTCTAAAAACAACTCATTGACCGCTTCAATACGTGCTGGATTACCACCGCCCAGCATGTTGACGGGCTTATCGCTTTTGAGCGCATCGCCCAAATCATCCATCAATTGCGAGATGCCCGTAGGCTGAATAAACTTTTGACCGAACTTTGAGAATTTCATAAGGCTACCATGCTGTTTGGGAGGGTGTTATAAGTGGGTATTTAACCGATAAAGTTGGGCTAGTATAGCAAATGGTGTGTCAATTATATAAGTAATCAGGTAGCTTGATAGATATAGGTGTTTGAGTACTGAACCATTTATGGCAACCTATAAAGTATTTTATCAGGTAACGTGGTATTGTTAATTTCAGCCTTATAAAAAGTCGGTTAATTCAGTTGTATTTAAATTACATCAGTTAGGCAGTAATAAAAGCGACGCAAAGTTAGCATTCCAAGTTTTTATACTGATATAAATTAATAACACTGACTATAAGATATAAAAATGCAAGTATGCAAAGTAGAAGGCAACGCTACGGTAGCTGTGGTTTGAGTAGATTTGTTTTAAATAATGAAAGGAATGACAATGAATAGCATGCACAACTTACTTGATGAAGTTAACCTCAAAACTAAACCAATCAAATCGTCAGGAACCAAGTATGCTATACCAAAAGTAGTTTTTAAAAAATTGAAACTCAACACGCAATTTAAACTGTATCATCTTGAAGATGACTTCAACGTACCTTGTTGCTGCGCTTTCTTTTTATTTAATGACGAATGGAGTAAAGAGAGTCTTTGCGCATTAAAGGAGCAGTCAAGTGCGAATTTACTGATTGGTATAAGAACTAGTGATAGATTTATGGAAGTTGGTGACATCATAAATAGTGTCATCTGCTGTAAGCTTGAGGAAGTCGCTAGAATTGTACATCAGTTCCAAGCTATGCTAAGTGTACACGGAAGCTACATTGCTATGGACTTAAACGATATCATCCATTTCTTTAACCAAAACTCATATACAAAATATGCTGAAACAAAACTTTATCTATCAGACGATTTTACTGAGCAAAATAAACAAGAAGTAGAAGAGTTTATAGCTAAACTACCTATAAGAAATATTAGAGATTTTCTGCTCTACACTCATTCAGCCAACTTTACGGGTCTAAAGTATTTTAGTGAAGTTATAGAGATAGTTGAGCAGAAAGTTGATGACTATGATATGCCGTTATATGGTATGGCGATGACGAATACATTAAATGATACTTATATCAGTCTTATATATCCCATAGAGCCACATTAAAATTAATGAGTTACAAATCGCTTTTACACACAGCAATATTATAAGGAAACTAAGATGACAAAATATATATTGGTAAGGACGCCAAAAGCTTTAATTGAACAGAACAAAATTGGTATTGGCTGGAGTAAAGTTGATTTTTCACAATTTACTACCGCTGATGACCTAATTAAAGAACTTAAAAGCGAGCATCCTAGATTTAGTCGCGCAAGAAAGCAAGTCAAGCGCTTCTTTAACCTAAAGCAAGGCGATGTTATTGTTGTTCCTAGCTATAAAAGTGTTCTTTTAGCAGTTGTATCTGGCGAAAAAACATTTGATCCAGATTTTGATGATGGTCATGGAGCAAACCAAATTAGTGTAAATTATTTAAAGCAAGCAAATGGTAAGCTTCTACGTATTGCTCGAAGTGATTTGACTGAAGGTTTAGAGCGTCGCTTAAGAATTCGCCAAACTGTGGCAGATTTAAAAGATTTTAGTAATGAATTAGATAAGTTTATTGCTCAAAAAGATAATTTTTCATTGAAAAATGAATATTTACACATATTAGCAACTGAACAAGAAACATTTAAAGATGAACTAATTAAACGTCTTCGACACGGTAAAACAAGACTCGATGCAGGTGGGTATGGGCTAGAAAAGCTTATTAAAGAGTTGCTTCAGTTAGAGGGTTATACAGACGTTGAAATATTAGGTAAAAAAAATCAATCAGGTATTGCTGACGTAGATATTATTGCAAAATCCTCAAGTAATCCCTTTGCACCTACTTTACTTATTCAAGCAAAACATCATCGCGGTGAAACAAGCGCTCATGCTATCAAGCAATTAATGGCATATGAGTATAATGATAGTGATGATGATGCTCATGTTCAACGTTGGATGATAACTACGGCAGATGTTAATAATGAAACGGCAGAGCAAGCTCTTACGCAGGGCATTCATGTAATGCGAGGTAACACATTCGCAGAATGGCTTTTTGATCATTTTGAGAACTTATCAGATGATACAAAGTTACGTTTAGGTGTAGGTGTGTTGCCAACGTTTATTAAGACATAAGATAAAAAGAGACTACTAAATCATCGCCCTGACCCGTGCCATAATCCCGCGCCCAATCACCAATCTCACATAAATAATCGCAATACCCAGCAGTAAGGCAAGCAGCAATCCGCCGCCAATACCTAAGCTCGTCCACGGCACGCTAAAGCGCAAATCAAACCACTGAGTAATCGCAAACCACGAGCCAGCGCTGGCAATCGTCATCGCAAACACCGCCGCGCTAACCCCAAGTACACCAATCTCCAAGATATTAAGCAGGTATAAATCACGCTTTTGCATACCGAGCAATCGGAACGAGGCGCTCTCTTGCATGCGGTCTTGTGAGGTGGACAGCAGCGAGCTAATGAGCACCATAATACCCGTGAGCAGTGCCAGTAAGGTGAAGACATAGACCAAGCGGCTCATCTGCTGCACCAGTCCTTGGATTTGCTCAGCGATAGCCGTACCATCAACTGTAGTGACGGCAGGGAATTCGCGTACCAGCTGACCTTGTACCGCGGCGATACTGTCCTCAGGGATGTGCGCGGTGGCAAACTGGATTTGCGGGGCGGCGGCTAATAGCTCAGGCTCGAACAAAAAGTAAAAGAACGGACTGGGGCCACGCTCAAAGCGCGAGCGAATACTGGTAATCTCTCCAGTTATCTCGATGCCTTGGATATTAAACACCACTTCATCACCCATACCGACATTAAGCATTTCAGCCGCGCCGTCTAAGATAGACAAGGGCTGTACTTGTTGTAGCTTTGAGATTTGCGGGTCTTGACCATCGATAGGGCTATACAGCTCGTCATTGGTGACCGCATCGACGATGTATTCGGTGTCCATAATCGTGTCGGCGTAGCTTAAGTTAAACACCCGCGTCGGCTCATCGAAGTCGTCATCAGCATCGATATCTTCTGCCGCCACGCCTCCCGCGGTGACGATACGCGCGCGAATAACCGGATAATAGCTGACCGGTGCGCCAATGATGTTATTAATCGCGTCATGTTGTTCGCTTTGCACATCAAGCAAAAATATATTAGGCGCATCTTCAGGGTAGGCGTTGACGAACTGGGCATTAATACTGTGATTGAGAGTAGTAATCAGGGTCAATACCGCGACCGATAGCGATAGCGTGACGAAGAATAGCGCGGATTGATTGCCTTTACGCGCCAGATTATGAATAGCAATGCGCTGCATCCAGCTGACGTTTTTGTTTTTCGCCAAGCGTGATAACAGCCACAACCAACCGCGTGCCAATGCCCAAAAGATAGCGACAAAGCCAATTAAACCGATAAGCAGTTGCGTTGATAAGCGCCAAGAGCCGACTTCATAAGTGAAGAATAAATACAGACCGATAAACATCCCCCCGTACCAGAGTAGGGGCAAGCGTTTGTACCCTTTATACCAAGGGGGCAGTTTACCCGATTGCTGGCTTGCGCCTTGATTAAGTAGGGTAGCGGGTTTGGTGGTACTCAGCTCATTAAGACCGCGCTGGGTAATCACGAGCGTCAATATAATAGCGATAATGAGCGTTTTAATAATACTAATGGGACTAATCGCTAAACCAAGGTCTTCTGGCAAAATAGCGGTGAGATAAGGCTGGCCGATTTTTAATAGCCCGAGACTGACCACTACAGCGGCAACACTGGCAATGATAGAGGTGCTCAATAACAGCCGATAGTAACTGGCTTTAATTTGACGGGCAGGTTCGCCCATCGCCATACGGATGGCATTGTTGGCTTGCTGTTTGGTGACAAAGGCGGTGATGACGCCATACATAGCGACTGCCGATAATAGCAGTACCGCGATGACCAGTAATTTCAAAAACATCAGTACATTGTCAGAGATGCGCGAGACCTGCGTATCTTCGCTATCGATATCAGAAAGCCTGATGTTAGGATAGCTGGTTAAAGTTTGCTCTAATTGCTCATTTAATGCGGATATGGTTTCCTCGTCACCTGCCATCTCGATACGGTAACGCACGCGGCTACGCTGACCGAGCAGATTGGTTGCCTCCAGTGCGTCCTCTTGCATCAATACATGCCCGCCAAAATCAAAGGCGCTCAAGGGACGGTCTGGCTCTTTGGTCAGTACATCGCTGATGGTAAATTGCCCATCGCCAATAGTAACCGTATCGCCAACATCGGCATTTAACCCTTGTAACACCTCTGGCGCAATAACGATGGTGTCCGGCCTTAGCTGTTGCCATAAGGGTTTGCCGGAGGCGGTTTGTGCTTCGCCATATAAGGGATAGGCAGGAGTAACGCCTTTAATGCGCACCAATAAGGTCTGCTCTTCGGTCACCGCCATGGAGCTAAACTGATGGTCATAAACGACTTGGGTTTCAGGCAAGCTGCGTACTTGCTCTAATACTTGCGCCGGCCACTCTTGATTGCTCTCGAGTACCAAATCGCCACCGACCAGCGCGCGCTGATTGTCCGTGATGTAGGTATTCACCGCTTGCTGAATCGAATCCAAAGTCAGATAAGTGGCGAGCGATAGGGTTAGAGTGATTAAGAATAAAACGGGATACACCCAGCGTCGCCACCAGCTACGGGTCAGGGCTTTGGTGCCTAATGTGGATGCAAAAAGCTGACTTATTATGTTGTTAGTGGTGTCTGCATTATCATTGACACGATGACCAGTTTGATTGTTTTTTGTGACCTTATCCATTGGCGTAAGTTCCGTCTATCACCCCATCATGCATGGTAATGACTCTATCCGCCATCTCGGCAAGTGCTGGATCATGAGTCACCACCACCAGCGCCGAACCGGTTTGTTGCCGTAAATCTAACAATAATTGCATAACTTGCTCGGCATTTTGCTCGTCCAAATTACCGGTAGGCTCATCAGCAAAGACGATTTTGGGACGCGAAACCAAAGCGCGGGCGACGGCGGTACGCTGCTGTTCACCGCCAGATAATTGATTAGGCAAACTATCACGCCGATGCCCAAGTCCGACCGCATCGATGAGTTCATCAACCCGCGCATTGTCAGGACGACGGGCAATATCGAGCGGAAAAGCAATATTTTCTGCAACGGTTAAGGTCGGCAATAAATGAAAGGATTGAAACACAAAGCCCATGTCACGCTGACGAATAGCGGCGAGCTTATCTTCATCAAGGCTACTTAAGGTTTGCTCGCCAAGCTTAACCGAGCCGCTATCGGGATAATCTAATGCTGCTAGCAAACCAAGCAAGGTTGATTTACCTGAGCCGGACTTACCCATAATCACCACAAACTCGCCGGCCTCAACATGGATACTGACGTCTTTAATAATCGCTAGCGATTGCTCGCCTACTGAGACCGTTTTGGTTAAGCCAGTGGCGCGTAGTAGCACCTCTTGGTCAGAGGCAGGATTCACATTATTAGCTTTTGTTAGGCTCATTGCGCAGTCTCAGTGGTAGACGTTTCTACAGGAGTAAGCGAGTTTGCTTGCATAGATTGCAGCATTCTATCGACTTCAGGCTTAAGCACAGGCAAGATATTATTATCAACAATGATGGTATAACCCTCTTTAGTTGGATGAATAGCATCAGCTTGATTGAGCTCAGGATCGCCGCCTACGCCTTCTAAGAAAAACGGAATCATCGGCACATTCATATCTTCAGCGATACGTGGATAAATAGCTGAGAACGACTGTACGTATTCATTGCCCAA
>NZ_JBQQFC010000102.1:0-7962 GCF_052258445.1 Psychrobacter sp. T6-1 | reverse complement strand
GGTTCTGGTTCTGGTTCTGGTGGGTTTATACTATCTGCTATTTCAGTGACAAGTAATTCATTCGTATTATTTTCTTCAATACTGTCTTTTTTATCATCACTATTCATCTGCACTAAGTTGTGTTCAGATACGGCCGGCTCATTATCTGTGGCAGGGTCTAGACTAGAGTACTGAAAACCCTGTAGCGACTCCCTAGAGATATCGCTATTGTCTTGACTGATATCATAAGGCTCAGATTGATGCGATGAGGAGACGTGTCCGCTAGATAGACTATTGTCCTGCTCTATAACTGGGGCTAGTATGTGATCAACAGGCAAAGGGCGGAACGCGAGCAGACGTAGAATGCACATCTCAAGCGCTTGCATCGGTGTACTAGCAAGCTTGATACCCTCGCGCGCTTGCACGACAATCTCGTAGTATAGTTGCAAGACATCAGGGCTAATATGCCCAGCCAGAGCATTAATATCTTGTGCTTGCGCTTCATTTACATTGAGCGCCACCTCAGGTAATAACTGGGTCAGTGCTAATTGATGCAAAAGCTCAGTAAGTCCATCAAACATGCTCGTTGCATCAACCATTTGCGCGCGCATCTGCTCAATGTGCGCGGCAACTGCGGACTTATTATGGTTGTAAATATCGATAATTAAGCGCACCAAGTCAGCGGCATCTATGAGTCCCAGCATCGCATTAACAGTGGCATCATCGAGGCCGCCTTGACCAAAGGCTATCGCCTGATCGGTTAAGGATAAGGCATCACGCACCGAGCCTTTTGCCGCACTCGCCAGCTGCCATAGCGCAGGCTGCGTATAGCTGACTTGCTCTTGCGTAAGCACATTAGCTAAATGCTCGCTAAGTAGCGTCTGCGGCAATGGACGCAGTACAAATTGCAAGCAGCGTGAGATGATAGTAATCGGTAGTTTCTGTGGATCAGTGGTCGCGAGTAAGAACTTTACATGTTCAGGCGGCTCTTCTAAGGTTTTGAGTAGTGCGTTAAAGCTGTGCGTCGATAGCATATGCACTTCATCGATAAGATATACTTTGTAGCGACCTTGACTTGGTGCATAAGGCACGTTATCTAGCAATTCGCGTGTGTCTTCAACCTTTGTCCGTGAGGCCGCATCAATCTCGATTAAGTCAATAAAGCGCCCTTGATCGATTGCCACGCAGTTATCACAGACGCCGCAGGGCGTACTGGTAATGCCCGTGTCACAGTTTAGACATTTGGATAAAATGCGCGCAATCGTCGTCTTACCAACGCCGCGAGTACCGGTAAACAGATAAGCGTGGTGCAAGCGATTATAGTCAATGGCGTTGATTAATGCTTGGGAGACGTGCGTTTGCCCAATCAATTCGTGAAAGTTCTTGGGACGGTACTTACGCGCGAGGACTTGATATTGCTGCGACATAGCTATCCATTATGCTAAGTGGTTAGAGGGCTTATTATAGCAAAAAGCCAGTACTCTCGTCTGGCTTCTTATTCAATCTCTATAGATTTTATCTTTTGTTCAACGGCTACTAGCAAGTACAGACTAGTCCGCTTTTGGGCGCATATGCGGGAACAAGATCACATCACGGATGCTCGCTGAGTCGGTAAATAGCATGACTAAGCGATCGATGCCAATGCCCTCGCCTGCCGTTGGCGGCAAACCGTAAGATAAGGCTTCGATGTACTCTTCATCAAAATGCATGGCTTCATCATCGCCCGCGTCTTTTTCGGCAACTTGTCCGCGAAAACGCTCTGCTTGATCGGCAGGGTCATTTAACTCGCTAAAGCCATTTGCCAATTCGCGACCACCAATAAACAGCTCAAATCGATCGGTAATCTCAGGATTGTCATCATTGCGGCGAGCAAGCGGTGAAGTTTCCGCAGGATACTCCGTAATAAAGGTCGGTTGACGAAGCTTATGCTCAGCAGTCTCTTCAAAGACGATGGTTTTTAGCTTACCCACACCAAACACGTCGTTCACTGGCTGATGCAAAGTATTGCTTACATAGTCCGCTAGATAATCACGATCATTAATACGCGCCATGTCAAAGTTTTCGGCATATTGCGCGATAGCATCTGACATTGATAGACGTGCAAATGGCGCTTTTAAGCTAATAGCCTCGTCTTGATAGGTGATCTCGGTCGTGCCCAAAATATCCATCGCCAACTGATTGAATAGGCGCTCAGTTAAATCCATCAAATCGTGATAGTCCGCGTACGCTTGATAAAACTCAATCATGGTAAATTCAGGATTATGACGAGTTGAAACGCCTTCATTACGAAAACTACGATTAATCTCAAATACCTTCTCGAAGCCGCCAACGACTAGGCGCTTGAGATAAAGCTCTGGTGCAATACGCAGATATAGTGACATATCTAGCGCATTATGATGGGTCTCAAACGGACGCGCCACCGCACCCCCTGGAATGGGATGCATCATCGGCGTCTCCACTTCCATAAAACGCTCATTCAGCATAAATTTGCGGATACCACTAATCACTTGGCTACGAATCATAAAGGTGTTACGCGTGGTCTCATTGGTCATAAGATCCAAATGGCGATTGCGATAGCGCGCCTCGGTATCAGCTAGGCCATGAAATTTATTAGGCATCGGACGCAGCGACTTGGTGAGCAAAGTAAACGCTTCGATATGCACATACAGATCGCCTTTACCTGAGCGTCCGATATATCCTGACACACCAACGATATCGCCCAAATCAAGCGATTTTATACTAGCCAATGTCTCTTCATCGAGCTCTTTGCGTGCCACATAGAGCTGAATACGACCACTCATGTCTTGAATGACGATAAACGAGCCGCGGTTAAGCATGACGCGACCTGCGACATTGACTTGGGTTTTATCACCATTGGCCGCTTTTTCTTCGATTTCTTGTTTGCTAACGCCCTCAAAAGCCGTTTGTAGATCTTGCGCGTAATCAGTGCGTTTAAACTGATTAGGATAAGGGGGCTTACCAGACGCTACGATATCATCGAGTTTAGCTTGTAGTTGTGCAATAAGCTCATTTGCTTCCTCGATAGTTGGGGCTTGTTCATCGACGTTTTGATTGTTGGGCTTTGACATAGAAATCTCAAATTCAATAGGTTTGTTTTAATATAGATTATTAGGTTAAGCAGTATTATTCACCACCAATACTCGCCATCAGATCCGCCTGATGCTCACGCAATAGCGCGTCAAGCAGCTCATCCAAATCGCCTTCCATAATCGCATCCAGCTTATAAAGGGTTAAGTTAATGCGGTGATCAGTCATGCGCCCTTGCGGGAAGTTGTAAGTGCGAATACGCTCGCTACGATCGCCACTACCGACCAAATCACGACGAATCTCATCGGCGACATCGACTTGCGCTTGTACTTTGACTTGCTGAATTTTAGAGATCAGCATTTTCATCGCATGGGCGCGGTTTTTGTGTTGGCTACGCTCTTGCTGACACTCAACCACTGTCCCTGTCGGTATATGCGTTAGGCGCACTGCAGAATCCGTAGTGTTTACGTGCTGACCACCTGCGCCGCTGGAGCGAAAGGTATCCATCTTGATATCGGCAGGATTGAGATCCACAGTATCATCAATCTCAACCTCAGGCATGATAGCGACAGTACAGGCTGAGGTATGGACGCGGCCTTGACTTTCAGTCTCTGGCACGCGCTGGACACGGTGAACGCCCGACTCAAACTTTAGACGACCATAGACACTATTACCTGAGACGCGGGTAATAATTTCTTTATAGCCGCCATGCTCGCCTTCATTGGCGGATAATACATCCAGCGTCCAGCCTTGAGCTTGTGCGTACTTTTGGTACATGCGAAACAAATCGCCTGAGAAGATCGCCGCTTCATCGCCGCCTGTACCAGCACGTATCTCAAGAAAGGCCGGCACTTTATCGTTCGGGTCTTTGGGCAGCATCATGACGTTGAGATCTTCTTCCATCTTTACGATCGCCGCGCGTGCTGTATCGATCTCATCCTGCATCATCTCTTTCATGTCAGGATCGCTTGCGTCCTCTAGCATGATCTCAGCATCGGCTTGATCTTGCTCCGCACGGCCGTAGTTTTGCCACAGCGTCGTAATCTCCATCAAATCACTATGTTCAACAGAGAGTTCACGAAATTTATTATTATCGCTGATGATATCTGGATCTGATAACAGCGCGGTGACCTCTTCATAACGGTCTACCATTTGGTCTAAACGCAGGCGCAGGGATTCTTTCATAACAGGATAGTCATCTAAAAAAGTAAAATAAGAGAGCGATTATAGCAAATTTTTGCCATCACAATAAAACCTGTACGTAATAATTCATGACAGCACACTTTATAACAAGGTAATTCACTATAAGACGTAAAAGCTTATTAGCAAAATGTCTACACTTGCTGCGCTAAAAATCAAAGTGCTATAGATCTGTTGTCATTCATTAAGTCCAAATTTTAAGCAAAAAAATAGCTAAGATTACTCTTAGCTATTTTACTTAGACGACTTAAATTCTACACCTTGCGCACCAACACCGAACCTATTGAATAGCCTGCGCCAAAGGAGCAAATCACGCCCAAATCACCAGATTGTAGATCGTCCTTGTGTCTGTGAAAGACAATCATGGGACTGGCTGAACTGGTGTTAGCAAACTCTGCAATGACGCTCGGTACGATCGCTTTGTCTGCCTCTTTACCGATGACCGTACGCAAGATAAGATCTAACATATTGGCGTTGGCTTGATGTAGCCACATCATCTTGACATCGCTTGCCTGCATATCGTTCTCGTGCAGATGCTCAGTGATGACTTCAGAGACTTTGGGGCATACTTCGCGGAACACTTTACGGCCATTTTGTAAGAATAATTTGTCAGTGACAGGCTCTTTAATATCAGGGTACATCTGAGTTTCGGCTGCCAAAAACTCTGAGCGATCCATAAAGCCGTATTCGTTTTTGATATTGGTTGAAAACTGTGTGAATAGCTTAGAGCTTAGTATCTCATAACCTTTAGGTGTATCTAGCTCTTCGACGATAGACGCGGTTGCGACGTCCCCAAAGATAAAATGACTATCACGGTTACGCCAGTTGAGATGCGCTGAGGTAATCTCAACGTTGACGACTGCTACGCGGCGGGCAAGACCTGAAACGATAGAGCCATAAGCTTGTGAGAGACCAAAAGTTGCCGCACTACACGCCACATTCATATCATAAGCAAAGCCGCCGATCATACCGATCTCGTTTTGGATCTCGATGGCGACAGCAGGATAGGTACGCTGAAAGTTTGAGCAGGCGAGGATAATGCCGTCCAAATCATTGGCTTCAAGCCCTGCATCTTTTAGAGCATTATTGAGCGCTTCAACGCCCATCTCAGCCATAACAGACAGCTCTTCACCAAGGTTGCGATAGGCGATGACAGGTGCCATTATTTCAGGGTTTAAGATACCGTCTTTTTCCATGACGTAGCGGGACTTGATGCCAGAAACCTTTTCGATAAAGGCGGCTGATGAGGGCTCTAGCGCCGTCATGGTATCTGCTGCGATCTCGTCAGCGTGCTCGTTATTATAGTTTTCAACATACTGATTAAATGAATCTACGAGCTCTTCGTTACTGATGCTATAAGGCGGAATATAAAGGCCTGTGCCTGTAATACAAGTCGTCATAATAAGCTTCCTTGTCCTGCTTAGTGTTAAGCGAAAATTAAAAAGTTGTCATACCTCTTTCTGTAGCGATGCGTTTATCAAGTAGAACTTATCGTATTGAGTGTATGACTGTAAACTTAAACCTATGGTCTTATTATGCCTGAATAATCTTATTTTTCTAATACTTTGTTACAAATAATCAATTCTCGATAAAAATTGGTTCACGTTTAATAGTGATACGCGATTATTATTACTCGCGAGTCTAAGCTATAATCAAACAGCTTACCGCACATGATATGACTATTAGCTCGTAAGTAGTACCTGTAGCTCGTAAGTAGTACCTGAATCTACTACTTGAACCTAAGAAACAATACCAACCCTCACGAGACGCTCATGACTGAAACTTTTAATTGGCTGTTTGGTCAATACGCTGACTACTCTACTCTATTTATCGGACTTGAGCTCATCGCCGTTATGTTCGGCATCACAAGCGTACTACTCGCGCGCAAACTAAGCGTTTTAGTATTCCCTGTGGGTCTTGTTAGCACAGGGATTTTTGTCTACCTGCTCTGGCAATGGCAGCTGTTCGGTGACATGTTTATCAATGCCTATTACACCGTCATGGGGCTATACGGCTGGTATAATTGGACTAAAAATAAGCAAGACACTCAAGAGCTTACGCCTAACGATGAGATCAGTATTGAGCATATTAGTGCTAGCGATTTACCTACGCTTGCCTTACTCGGCTCTGCAACCGTCGCTTTTGTGGCGCTGATTTACTATTTTCGTCCTGTTATCAGCAATGACTTTAGCTTTGATGGTGTGGTATTAGGCGCGCATTTATTTACATGGATCGATTATACCGATATGCTAACCACAGCATTGTTTTTGATGGCGATGTGGCTAATGGCCAGTCGCAAGATTGAGCACTGGCTACTATGGATAGTCGCTGACGCCATCTCAGTACCGCTTTACTTCTACAAGGGTTATACCTTCACCTCGCTACAGTACGTAGTATTCACCTTGATTGCAATCTGGGCATATTATGAATGGCAACGACGCTACCGTATGCAGCGACAATTTGATCCAGCAGTCGCCTAAATCGGTATTTAAGGTGGCAGTTTTGGGCGCTGAGAGTACGGGCAAGACCACCTTATGTCGAGATTTGGCCGCGCACTTTAAAAGCCCGTGGGCGCCTGAATATATGCGGGAATTTTTGCAAGATAAGTGGGATAAGCAGCAGCTTAGCTGTACTTGGGACGATCTCTTGCCTATTGCCCAAGGTCAGATAGCCCTTGAAAACCAGCTTACTGAAGAGGCCGCGCAAACGGCAATAAACAACGGTCACTCTCAAGCTTATCTATTCTGTGATACTAGCCTATTTGAGCTGATGGTATACGCCAACTGGTACTATAATGACTGTCCGCAAGCATTGAGCCTGGCCGCTATAGAGCATCATTATGATTTGATACTATTGACGGCGGTTGATGTACCTTGGGTCGCTGATGATTTGCGAGACGCGCCGCATGAACGCGAAGAAATCAGCGCTTATTTTGAGACACATTTAAATAGGTATAATAAAAATTTCAAGCGTATCGGCGGCACAAGAGACGAGCGAGTGCAGCAAGTAAGTAAATGGTTAAACTCACTTAACCATACTGGTTAGCCATTTATTTGCGCCTTTAATATTCACTATTAAGCTATGCTTAGATACTTTTTTGTTCATACCGCTTAAGAGACTAAGATGCTAAATAAAATTGAATATACTTTAGAGAAAATGATATTTCACAGTCGCTGGATATTAGCCCCATTTTATGTGGGTTTAATCATAGGTATTATCGTACTGTTTATAAAATTTATTCAAAAGTTATGGCTTACTCTTTCTCAAGTCTTCGACGCATCCGTATCAGAGGTGATTGTTAATATACTCATACTGGTCGATATCTCTTTGGTAGCTAGCCTGCTGCTTATTATCATCTTTAGTGGTTACGAGATATTTGTATCTAAAATAGATACAGGTACTCATGTTGATCGCCCCAGTTGGATGGGTAAAGTCGACTTCTCTGGTCTTAAACTCAAAGTTATAGGAGCCATCGTTGCAATTTCTGCAATTGATCTGCTCAAATCTTTTATGGATATATCAGGCAACATGACTGATATTGATACAGATAAACTAATGTGGAAGGTCATCATTCACATGGCATTTGTAGTGTCAGGTCTGCTATTTGCTTTTATGGACAAGATCGTAGGCGACACCAAAAAACACTGATAGTGTTCACTATCACTAGTATAAAAACAAAGCTAAAATTCAAATTTTAAAAGTTGAGAACTAATTATGATACGTTTATACAAACCT
>NZ_JBQQFC010000101.1:0-8143 GCF_052258445.1 Psychrobacter sp. T6-1 | reverse complement strand
TTGGCATCCAGCTCTTCGACGTTGACCATTTTGCCCGCGTCCCACTCGCCTGTGGCGATTAACATAGCAGCCGCGACAGGAGGCACGCCTGCGGTATAAGAGATCCCTTGGCTACCGACCTCATTATAGGCGTCTTTATGATCGGAGATATTATAGATAAATACTTCGCTATCAACGCCATTAATCTTGCCTCTAACTTTATCACCAATACAGGTTTTGCCCGTATAGTTTGGCGCCAGCGAGCTTGGATCTGGTAGTACCGCTTTGACCACTTTTAATGGAATGACTTCTTGCCCTTCGGCAGTCATTACCGGCTGCTCGGACAACAGACCTAAGCTTTGTAAGACGGTAAACACATTGATATAGTGCTCACCAAAGCCCATCCAAAAGCGTATATTGGGCACATCTAAATTGGCTGACAATGAGTGAATTTCATCATGACCACTCAAGTAGCTGTTTTGCATGCCAACGACTGGCAAATCGTCAGTACGTTTGACCTCAAACATTTTATTCGACTGCCACTGGCTATCTTGCCAAGAGTAGACGGTTCCCGTGAACTCACGAAAATTAATCTCAGGATCGAAGTTAGTGGCAAAATACTTACCATGATCGCCAGCGTTTATGTCAATGATATCGATATCAGTGACTGAGCCTGCATCCATCATGTCATAGCCCAGACGCGCATAAGCGTTGACCATACCAGGATCAAAGCCTGCGCCCAAAATCGCCGTGACATTGTTGTCCGCACAGCGCTGACGACGCTGCCACTCATAGTTGTCATACCATGGCGGCGTCTCGCAAATTTTGCGCGGATCCTCATGAATGGCGGTATCGATGTAGGCTGTACCCGTCTCGATACAAGCTTCTAATACGGTCATATTGATAAATGCCGAGCCGACGTTAATTAAGATTTGAATACCGGTATCGTTGATAAGATCGATGACAGCTTGAGTATCCATAGCATCGACTTCATGCGTATGCAAGACAGCAGCTTGCTTAAAGCTGCCTTTGTCTTTTACGCTCTGAGCGATGGCATCACATTTATCCTTGGTGCGAGAGGCAATATGAATCTCGCCGAGCACGTCATTGTGCATCGCACATTTATGGGCGACTACTTGCGCGACGCCGCCTGCACCGATGATAAGTACGTCTTTTTTGCTGGGTTTGGTTTGGTTTGTGTTCAATGAACAATCCTCCTTTGTGTCCCTGTCGATACCAGTGATATGGCTATGCAAAACAGCAACGAGTGAATGATGTGCGTGAATGAAAAAGGAAGACCGAGGAAAACCCACGCACCCGTCGGGCAAACATCGTTTTTAGTCGATAGCTATTTGCCCGTGGCGATTATAACAATTTTTATTCTGTTAATAGTAAAAATAATGTATAAAAATACAGTAACAAAAACTACAGATAGTTATCTCTAAACCTTTGTTTTTTAGCGTTTAAGCAGATTGAGCAACGCAGTTATTTAAGACAAGCTATCCTTGTAATCTTGGTAATCAAACTTGCGCTGAATATAGATACTGCCATCAAGGCGACGAATGACAATCGCTGGCATGCCCACGCCATTGAACCAGTTTTTCTTCACCATCGTATAGCCTGCGGCATTACCAAACGCGATGGTATCACCTACCTGTAACTGGTTAGGTAGTGCATACTCGCCAAAGATATCACCTGCCAAACATGAGCGACCGTAGATAATCGTATCATCATCTGCCTGCTCTTTATTCACAGGAACTATATCAACGACACTCTCATTAATAGTAGCGATAGACGCTGACTCTTGATAAATCAGTAAATCTAGCATATGCGCTTCAATAGAAGCATCGACGACAGCTAAGTTCTTTTCATTGTGCATAGTATCTAATACTGTGGTGACTAATGAGCCTGCGCCATGAATACTTGCCTCACCCGGCTCAAGATAGACTTGTACGCCGTATTTTTCACTAAAGCCTTTTAATCTATCAGCGAGTTTTTCTAGTGGATAATCAGGGGCGATAAAATGAATGCCGCCGCCTAAGCTGACCCAGTCAAGCTGCGCCAACACGTCACCAAATCTATCTTCAATATCAGCCAAACTTTCGCTAAAGGCTGCAAAGCTGTCGTTCTCGCAGTTGTTATGGATCATAACACCTGTGATATCACCAAGCACCGCGGCAATCTTATCTTTGTCATGCTCACCCAGACGGCTAAAGGGACGCGCTGGATCAGCAATGATAAAAGATGAATTGCTAGTCTTTGGGTTCAAGCGTAGTCCTACTGGAATATTCTGTGCACAAGCCTTATCTTTAAAGCTATTAAGCTGTGAGATAGAATTAAAGATAATCTTATCGGCATAGCTTAGTACTTCGTCAATCTCGCCTGCGCTATAGGCCACGCTATAGGCATGGGTTTCTTTTTTGTCTTTGCTACTACCTTCATTACTATTGTCAGCATTATCACCAAAAGTTTCATAGCCTAACCGCACCTCGTTGAGTGATGATGAGGTTGTACCATGCAAGTAAGGCTGCATAACATCAAATACGCCCCAAGTCGCAAAGCATTTAAGCGCGAGCAATGCTTTCGCGCCTGATAATTCACATAGCCGAGCAATAATCTGCATGTTGGCAACGATTGCCGCTTCGTCAAGCAGATAATAAGGGGTTGGCGGTAGTGCGGAGTTAGGAGTTTTTACGGCGTTTTTAGAATTCATAAGAGGTTACCTAATAGCTGCTGTTGGCATCATGACAGATATAAATATTTGCGCTATAGTAGACTAAATCCATCATAATTAGAATATCTTATGTCGCTATCTACTGATTATTCCAACGCCTCAAACCAAGCTCATTCATCACAGCTCGATCCCAAGAATATCGACTTGACGCATCTCAATATTGACGCCCGCGCAGTATTGGATTTTTGGTTTGATAAGGACAACGAGGCCTGCTGGTTTGAACAAAATGACAATTTTGATCAGCAGATAGCGGACAAATTTGGTGATATTTGGCAAGCTGCTAAACAAGGTGAATGCGTAAGCTGGCGTATTGCAGACGCGACTGCTGATAGCAATAGCTCAATCACAGCGCTGGCAGGACGTTTGGCTGAGATTATTGTGCTTGATCAGTTCTCGCGCAATCTATGCCGCGACGAGGCTTGCGCCTTTGCTCAAGATGGTATGGCGTTAGTCCTTGCGCAAGAAGCCATCGAGCAGCCGCATTTTAATAGTTTGCCTATGGAGTGGCGCAGATTTACGATTATGCCCTTTATGCATTCAGAATCGGCTATGATTCATGAGCGTTACTTGCCTCTGTTTAAGCAGTTAAACGATGCAAATACTTTAGACTTTGAGCATCGTCATAAAGACATTATTGATCAGTTTGGCCGTTATCCGCATCGCAATGAAGTGCTGGGTCGCACATCTACTGACAAAGAAGAGGAGTTTTTAAAGCAGCCAGGATCTTCGTTTTAGATGATCAATACAACGACAGATAAATCGCCTATTTCACTTTATATTACGAGTAGTTCACAGCGCCTGTTCTAAAGGTAAACGACTGACTCTGTATACGATTATCACTCTGTACAATATCAAAGCGGACTCGGTACTCACTATTACCATGTAGTCCGCAGTTCTTGCTCTTTCTCGTCATGCCCCTGCAGCTACTTAGCGCATCAGTAATAGGCAATATAAAAGCCTCGTTCGCTGGCAGTGCAAACTCTGTATCTTTATACGGATCGTTCTGATAACTAAGGATGTGCGTGGGCACATTTATATCTCGCTCAATATCATAAAACTCAACATTGATGATTTGAATTTGCTTAGCGTTTGGCACATTGATATATATGGGCTGGCCTATTGGATCAGTACTCAAATTACGGCCCGTATGCTTTACAGGATCGGGCGTTTCGTTATAGAGTCCTGTTACCGTTTCAGTGACACCTTGACAGGGATAAGTAAAAACGCCAGAGAATGCTGCTCTTGATGTAGCCCTTGTCGCCGCTGCATTGGTGACTAGCATATAGCCTTGATTATTGTCTTTATCCATGTCAAAAGGTTTGTAGCCGACTACTGCTGTACCGACGAGTTTTGATTGCGGCGTCATCAATGAGCGCAAATGATAAGGCGCTGCCATTAATGACTTTGCCATCGAAGTCGTAGCAATGCTAGGAGAGATGAGTCTGCCTGCTGAATGATAATATCTTGTCTGGGCGATGTTCTCTGTGATGCCATAATTTATATTAGGATAGTTTGCATTAAACATTCGGTTCTGGACATCGAGTCCACTAAAGTACGGATTATTTGTACTCGTTACCGAATCGATATCCTTAATAGCTATTTGGTAATGCGGATTGAACCTAGTCACCGCCGCATTCTCAAAGGCATATTTAATGTAGTTGGCGTGCTGTAGTGCAATTTTGGTCAGCTCAGTATCTAGCGATAAGGTATCTAACCCGCAATGACGTCTTGCTGAGTTAAACTCGTTATTGGCCATCAAGGCGACATCATCATCGTTTTCATTTTCTAGACCTGCTGCACTGTCATCAATACGATTATCTACTGCTCTATCATTACTAGTCACATCAATCGGCGTCTTATTCCCTATGCCATTCTCAGTATCCGCTCGTAGATTAGTCACTAATGCATCAAAGTCTTTGATATAAATATCGCTTAAGTAGGTTCTATCTATACCATCATGAGCGGGTAGCAACAGGAGTAAAATAACCAGTATTCCTGAGTAATTGCTTGACGATTTAGCGCTCATTAACTGCCCTATATGATTTGATTATCTGATAACGGTCAAATTCGACCTTGAACCCCATTCATCATCTTTAGATAGTTTAAGTAAAAGACAAATAAAAAAGTATAAGGGGATACCTTATACTTTTTATTGTCTATTGAGTCTGTTGCAATTTTAGTAGACTGACCTTGTTTGTATACTAATAACTTACTTTGCCTGTCTTAAAGGTAAACGATTTGCTTTGCATATCTTTACCGTCGACTAAGACGTCGAAGCTGACGCGGTATTCACTATTACCATACAGTCCACACTGCTGACTTTGATTCTGAGTACGTTTAGCCTCGCAGCTTTTTAGACTGTCTGTGAGCGGCATGATAAAGGCCTCATTTGCTGGTAGTTCAAAATTGGTCCCTTTAAACGGATCATCATTACTATCCAACAATTTGACCGGTATATCGACATTGCGTTTCATATCACGGAACTTTATGTTACTCACTTTGATACTTTGGGCTGAAGGCATGTTGATATAAACAGGTTGCCCGATTGGATTAGTGCGCAAATCTCTAGTAGGCAATCCACCATTTGGATTTCTAAATGGATTGGGGCTTTCGTTATAAAGGGCAGTAACTGTGCCAGTAACGCCATTACAAGGGTAGGTAAAGATACCCTCAACAGTGTTATTTTTACTTGAATCGGTCACCGCTGCATGATTGACCAGCACATAGCCTTTGGCATGTTTAAAGCCCGATTTGTTAAACGGCTCGTAGGCAACCATACTTGAACTTGTTAGACTCGACCCTGGCATCATAAGCGAACGTAAATGGTAAGGTGCAGCTAGTAATGACTTAGTCATCGAGAGCGCAGCAACTTCTGACGCGACTATATTATCAGCAGTGCTATAGTATACTGTCTGCGCAATATTTTCGGTAACGCCATGGTTGACGTTGCTATAGCCTGCATTAGATAAACGCTTACCAAAACTCACCCCACCGAAAAAAGGATTATTGTTGCCTGTAACCGCAGCGATGTCGCTAATAGAGTTTTCAGTATGGGCATTAAAGGATGTAGGTGTGCTGTTGGCGTACACATGTCTAATATAATTACCGTGTTTAATAGCAACATTGCCAAGCTCTGCGTCATCTGACAAACCATTAAGACCGCAACTAGTACGTGCCAGACTGATCGTGTTATTAGCAGCTAGCGCAGCTTTAGTATCATTGTCTAAAGCAACAGGGGCTGGGTCTACTGGATCATCTTGTTCATCCTCTGGCTCATCAGGTACGGAGGTATCTGAGTCTGAAACAATTGGGTCTGAGACTATAATATCACTCTCTACTTCACTAGGTACACTCGGCTCAACAGCTTCATCTGCGCCAGAACTCGTGTTTGAATCGCTGCCCCCACCATCACCACCGCCCCCACCGCCCCCACATGCTGCTAGAAACAAAATAGAAAAAAGTAGTGCGCTTGAACGCTTCGCTGCCAGTGTTGAAACCATCATCAGTCCTCGATTGTTTGATAATACTAGAATGCTGTTTAGACTCTAGTTACAAACTATAAACGTAAGATACACAGTTTTCAATAGTAATGAGACATTATTTATCAAATTGTTTATATCCAAAATATGTTATATTTCAGGGATTTAAGTATTATTACTTAGGCTATTTTTACTAGCAGATGTTATTGTTTTGATTAAATACAGTTATGATGAGTGTATTCATTGCATATGTTTTATGGGCGCAAAACTACGTCTATGCTCCGGCAATACGCCGTAGGTATCGATAGCAGCTATGTGTGCACGAGTCGGATAGCCCTTATGCTGGGCGATAGTGTAGTTTGGATACCGCGCATCCATCTCATACATAGTTTTGTCGCGACTGACTTTTGCCAAGATACTAGCTGCCGCTATACTGGTATGACGCGCATCCCCTTTTATCCAAGCTTGGCAATCAATGGCGGATGGTGGTAGCCCTAGCTTCTCAAGTGTTAAATAGTCAAGATCTGGACAGCGATTACCATCGATGAGTATCTCAATCTGTTCTTTATTGAGCTCATTCTGCCCTCCTACCACTATTGTAGCGAAATGCTGGGCTATTGCCTTTAGCAACGTTTCACTACATAAGCGCATACCGAGCATGGTTGCGGCCAAAATATTAATCTGATCGATCACCGCAGCAGGTATCTCAGCGACAACAAAACCAAGTGCATACTTTTGCACGAGCGGATATAGAATATCGCGTTTTTTTTCACTGAGCTTTTTGGAATCAGTGAGTGTACAGAGCGGCGTGTTCTGTAACGGCTGATGCTCAATTAGATCTGACCAGGTATTAGGCAAGATAGCGGCAGCTATAGTAACGCAGCCGAGTAATGGACCGCGACCTGCTTCATCTACCCCTATTTGTAATGGTGATGACATAGAACTGAAGGTTTTATCAGTGATCAGCTTAGTGATATTGAGCTGACCTGATAACGTAATCGGTGCGTTTAAACTGACATATTGATCTTTAATATCAATGTTCCCGATAGTATCGTCGAGTACGATGATCTGCTCTATTTGACTCATAACTTAGCGGACTTATTGTTAATATTTATGATTTGAAATACCGAACCTTTTGGGCATAATATTGTTGCACGGCGCTATTGGCAGGATTGTGATTGCTTTGCTGTTGCAGAGTTTTTTTGGTTTCAATCAAAGCCCTTAATTGCTCATCATAAGCGCGCGGCTGGAGCAGTTGCATGACAGTACGGCAAATGTTCTCCCCCGTTGCTTGCTCTTGAATGAGTTCAGGGATGATGGCATCGCCTGCCAAGATATTGGGCAGTCCGACATAAGGCACTTTGACCAGACGCTTAGCAACCTGATAAGTCAGCTGATTTAACTGGTAGATCACAACCATAGGCCGCTCAAGTAGCATCGCCTCAAGGGTTGCTGTACCTGAGGCAAGCATGACCATATCAGAGGCTGCCATTGCCTGCTGACTAAAGGTAGGTAGGCTGTCATCATAAACCACAACGATTGCAGCTCGCAGTGATTCTGAGCGCTTATCGATTACCTCTTGTACAATATACTGATGGTTTTGATCAACCGTTGGGATAATAAAGCATAGCTTTGGATCTAGGAGTATGAGCTTTTGAATACCGTCAAGCATCACCGGTAAAATAGCAGTAATCTCACTGCGGCGCGACCCTGGCATCACGCAGATGAGCTGACTGACTGCATCGAAACGGCTGGTAAAAAACTGCTGTAAGCCATCATTGTGCCAGACTAGCTCACTACGTAGCTGGGTCATCGGCGTCTGAACGAGCGCTTGATCTATAGTGCGTAGTAGCGGATGTCCAACGCAGATCGCTGGATGATCATACTGCTCATACACAGGCAATTCAAAGGGAAATAAGCACAGCACCAAGTTGGTTGCCGCCTTGATACC
>NZ_JBQQFC010000100.1:0-8161 GCF_052258445.1 Psychrobacter sp. T6-1 | reverse complement strand
TGATTTTAAGAGGTGCTATAAAAAAAGCGTTGGTACATCAGTGACAATAACATCAACTTGCCACTCAACGAGCTGCTGCACACTATCAGCGTCATTGACCGTCCAAGCTGTCACAGGCAAGCTATGACGGTGACTGTGCTCAATGATGGCAGGCGTGATTAGCGGATGGTGAATACCCAATTGTGTACAGCCTAGCTGCATAGCAGTCGTTGGCGCAAGAGGCAAAAAGCTTGGCGTACGCGTGAGCAATCCTCGCGGTATTTGTGATAATGAGTTGTGCCGCTGCAAGTGGGCTAAAAGCTGGCGATCAAAACTGGTCAGTACAATCGGCAAGCTAGCAAGCGCCGTACCTACCAAGTCACGCGCTAATGCGGCAACAAGCTTGCTATAGTTGGTGCGGTCATGGGTCTTTATCTCAAGCTCAATATGGCTAAATTGAGTAAGAATAGGAGAAACAGTATTCAAGGTGCTAGCTTGAGTACTTGCAAATACTCCTATTGGCTTAGTTGATGGCTTTGAGAGTGAGCCATGTATAGATGCTAATTTAGATACAGGCTTAGACGGCAGAGGCAAAGCTTGCGAGAGCATAGCCAGTGTTAAGATTTGATGCCCCGATTGCAACTGGCGGGCAATCTCATTTAAGCTGAGCTGATCAATACGAGATTGCACGCCGCAAAGACGCTCAAGTGTATCATCATGAAAGACCACCAGATGACCGTCGCCACTAAGCTGTACATCAAATTCAACACCAGCTAGCCCGCGCGCTTGCAAACTGCGCGCGCGCTGGAAACCTGACAAGGTGTTTTCTAGTATCTCGCTACCTGCGCCGCGATGACCAACGAGGCGAGTACGGTTGAGCTTTGGTATCTGTATCATAAGCCTCAAGCCCTTTATTATCGATTATATGACGATATATTTTGCCCATACTATCTTCATCTATCTTATATAAGTCGATTTTAAAACGTTCAAAATATTCCTAAGGGTTTGTTATGTTTTTGCAACCAAAACCGACTTTCGCGCTGATATGGATGTTTTAGGTGCGTATTGATGATGTACAGTAATGACCATCTTAGGTAAACACCGTATAATGACGTATTTTTTACGGCTATTTATTTTAGTATCAATAGAGCAATGTCGATCGACAATCAACAAAGCAGGAGCAATGCAAATATGAGCGTAGCAAACAGCATAGAGTTTAAGTGGCAGCATGTGGCAGGTATTAGTCTAGTATGCGGACTTGCGCTCGCAGGTTGTAGCCGCTCAGATGAGGAGACAGTAGAGGTAGCCGAAGAACCTGTCGTTGTCGAAGAGACGACGCCTGTGATCAGTTGCGACAACCCTATGGTACAAGATCGCCTAAAATCTGCGCTTAGAAACACGTTGAATCAGCAAGCTCAAACGCTCGCTGCAAGCTATGCTAACGAGGCTCAAATTAGTTTAAGTAGTGCAACTATTACCAGTAAAGTGAGCGGTATTTTGATCGATGTGCAAAATACAGCTGTGCTACAAGAGACTAATGACAATGGCATGACGACTTGTCAAGCGAGCGTCAGTATGACTCTGCCAAGCGAAGATCTGTATCTTGCCAGTCAGTTGCAGGCTGCTAATAACCAGCCAAGCTTGCAGACGCGCCTTGCGCAAAATGATATCCGTATCAACAATAACATGCTCGTTGATAATGCCTTTACTTATGTCGTTGGTACTCAAGGCGGACAAGTACAGACACGTATCGCAGGGCAGCCTGCTATGGTGGGCATAGTCGCTGATGTCATCGCTGGGTCTACTTTGACCACAGCTATGAGCGAGCTTCAAGCCCAGCGCGCCGCCCAAGAAGAAGCACGCCGTCGCCGCGCGCAAGCACAAGCAGCCGAAGAGGAGCGTGCCCGCCAAGCGGCTCGCCAAGCAAGACAACCAGCGATAGCAACGCCGCCTGCGCCTGCTGTAAAGCCAGCAACTGCGCCAACTATTAATACAGACAATAACCAAGTTGCGGTTGAACCAGGTACTAGTGCTACGTTACCCGCCACCCCTACTGCACCAAAAGCAGTTCCTAAAGATGAAACTATTGATATGATAATCGTAGAAGACGAGAGCGCTACTTACTAACCTAACTTGCTCGTCTTAATAGACTTAATAAAAAGCGCCTACGACATCGTAATGTTATAGGCGCTTTTTGATATGATCCAGTTCTATTTTTGCAGGTCATCAAACACTTGTAGTACCTGCGGATTCCATAGCACTTCTGAGACTTGGCTTGAGTCAGTACAAAAGCGGGCGGCGACAAACAGCCAGTCAGATAATCGATTGACCAGACTGACCGCACTATGACTCATTGCTTGGGGACGCAGCTCCCTTAGCATGACCGCTTGACGTTCCGCACGGCGGCAAACAGTGCGAGCGACATGCAATTGACTCACCAGCACTGAACCTGTCGGTAAAATAAAGTCTTTAAGCGGCGGCAACGTGCTATTCATCGTATCTATTTGCTGCTCTAACCATTCTACATGAGCGCCGCTAATACCTTGGTACTCAGGCATCGCAAGCTCGCCGCCGATATTGAACAGTAAGTGCTGCACGATGACGAGTGCCTGCGCAAAATCCATGTCTTTTTGCTCATTTAGGCGCTCAGGCAGTTTGTCTTGCATTTGTGCCAATTGTGCACGTGCCAGTCCGATGTGAGAGTTGAGCTCATCTATATCGCCCATGACACCAAACAGAGCATCTGCCTTACTCATTCGGCTGCCATCAGCCATGCCCGTACTGCCATTGTCACCAGTACGGGTATAAATCTTGGTTAAGCGATTACTCATTGATACTTCCTTAAATGCGTTAATGCGTTGGGTAAATAGTCTTAGATTTGCCGCTATTGTAGTATTTTAGCGTCTTTTTAGCTAAGATAGAGTGTTATGTATTCACAAATAAAAAACGCTAAAATTTTATACTTTTGATCCATTATTAAATTTAAAAGGGCTCTTGTATTATGACCACACCACTCAGTGATGTTAAGTCCACTCTTGTTATTTATGATTCACTTAGCGCATCCAAACAAGTCTTTACCCCTTTAGTTGAAGGACAGATCAGTCTATATGTGTGCGGCATGACAGTTTATGACTATTGTCACATTGGGCATGCACGAGTGATGGTAGCGTTTGATATGGCAGTGCGCTGGATGACGCAATTGGGCTACAAGGTCAACTACGTGCGTAATATCACTGATATCGATGACAAGATCATTACCCGCGCGCGCGAAAACGATGAAGATATAAGTGCCTTAACGCAGCGTTTCATAGAGGCTATGCATAAGGATGCGGCGTCACTTGGCTGCAAGATGCCTGATAGCGAGCCGCGTGCGACCGATCATATTGATGAGATGCAGCAGATGATTGAGACGCTAATCACTAAGGATTATGCGTACGCGGTAGACCAAGGTGACGTGTACTATGCGGTAGATAACTTTGCAGGCTATGGCAAATTGTCCAAACGTCATTTGGAGGATATGCAAGCAGGCCTGCGAGTACAGGTTGATACTGACAAGCGCAATCCTTTTGACTTTGTACTGTGGAAGGCGGCAAAACCTGATGAGCCGCAATGGGCGTCTGCCTGGGGACAAGGGCGTCCTGGTTGGCATATTGAATGCTCAGCGATGTCGACCAAATGCCTAGGCAATACTTTTGATATTCATGGCGGTGGACATGATTTGCAATTCCCGCATCACGAAAACGAGATTGCTCAGTCAGAGGCGGCGACAGGCTGCGAGTACGCGCGCAACTGGATGCACGTTGGCTTTATCAATGTCGATGGCGAAAAGATGTCAAAGTCGCTCGGTAACTTTTTTACTATTCGAGAAGTCACTGCAAAATATCATCCTGAAACCGTACGCTTTTTCTTGTTATCAAGTCACTACCGCAGCCAAGTGAATTTCTCAGACGTTGCTTTAGATGAAGCACATAATAGCCTAAGCAGACTCTATCACACCCTCAAAATTACCGAGCAAAAGCGAGGAGCTGATTTAGTCGTCAAGGATCAAGACATTGACAGGGCTTATGCTAGTGACAGTGGTCACCGTTTTACCACTGCCATGAATGATGACTTCAATAGCTCAGCGGCTATCAGTGAGCTATTCGTGCTAGCACGTAGTATTAATAAGCTGATAAAAGCAGAGGATATCACAGGCGCATGGCAACAAGCACTTGAGCTTAAAGCACTCGCGCAAGTTTTAGGGTTATTGCAGCAGCCTGTTACTCAGTTTTTGCAAGCGGCTATCGGTGAGCAGACCGATGACGCGCTTAGCGATGCTGTGATTGAGGATCTAATAGATCAGCGCAATACTGCAAAAGCAGACAAACAATATGCTCGAGCAGATGAGATACGCGATCAATTAAAAGAGGCGGGTATAGAGCTTGAGGATGCGCGCTCTGGTACGACTTGGCGCCGCGCCTAAAAGTATCGGCAATCGCTTTAATACTGATCTGTCTATAAAGACGGTATTTATTTCAAGTACGTAAACTAACAAATAAAGTCGGCACTATGCTGGCTTTTTTTTGTGTACTGCTTTAGCGTATCTACATACTAAATGGTTAGATAATCACTATGCATAATCACAAAAACGTATTAAAAAACAAAGCAAATGTAAGTTGCCAATCCTCTGTAAGTACTCGATCTATTACCACACTAATAAGTAGCGATCAGCACACAGCTAAGGGATATTCGTTTGCTTTAAAACAACTGCTAGTCATTTTTGTGATTATGCTACTTGCGCCCTTATCTTATGCTGCTAGTACAGACAAAGCCGCTGCGCCAAACGCTTCAACCTCGCAAGCTGAGGACACGCCAGATGGCTTTGTAGAGTATGCCGCTCAGCAAATTGATACGCTACAAGAAGACGGTATCGATTTTCCTGATTCAGTCAATGAACTGGTTGAATCATCGGATCAAAAAGCCCTGCAGCAAGTCGGTCAGATGCAAGGTGATGTGGCACTTAGTGGCGAGTATAACGCCAATTACTACGTTTTAGATGAGCTCAATTCTGGACTACCTGCGCTATCGACGCCTGCAAATCTGGCGACCCCTTTATCCACCTTGGAGTTTTTTCAATCTGCGATAATGAAGCAGCAGTACGATCTAGCTGCGCAAGCGCTTAATCTAAATCTGTTTGATGAAAACACGCAAGCGAGCAGGGGTGTTGAGTTATCAAGGCAACTGGACTTTTTGCTGAGCAAAAAACAGCTCTATGTCTTTGATGATCTACCAGATCGTCCAGATGGTTTGGTAGAGCCGCCACTGGGTAATAGCAGTAGTATCAACGGTATCCCGCGCCGCTCTATTTTGCTAGGTTACATGGATTATCGTGAGCGCCAAGTACCTATCTTTATTCAGCGCGTACGCGTTAAGGATAACGCTCCTGTCTGGGTATTTTCAGCGCAAACGGTTGATAATATTACTAACCTGTATGATCAATACCAGCCAGCGGAGTTTGAGCGCTACCTGCCGCCTGTGATGACTCTTAGGATGCTGGGTATTGCCATATGGGAGTTTTTAGCTTTAGCGTTTTTCTTTATTTTGACTTTGAGCCTTGGTTGGTTGCTAAGTAAAATTACAGGAAAGCTCATTAACTGGTACGTTGATGATGACCAAGAAACCCCGCAGACAGGTGGCGAGAAAAGCCTAACTGATATGATTAGTAAGCTTACCGTACCGCTCACCTTTACGATCAGCTTCTCTTTAGTCTTTACCTTAGTATCAGGCGGCTTTCCTTACGTCGAGGCGATTGCTACTGCAACCAGACCTTTGGTGTGGGTGGGACTGGTGCTCAGCGCAGTATGGCTTGGTATTCGAGTTATTCATTTTTTTGCCAATCGATATAGAGACTTACAAATCGATGGTCTCGCTGACGATGAGTACAATACTTATCGCGTGCGCATGACCTATTTGTCTATCTTTCGACGGGTCTTTATCTTTGTTATGATTTTGGGTAGTTTTTGGATTGGGCTAAGCGAGTTTACCAATATCGAAGGCTTAGGTAAGACGCTGCTGACCTCAGCTGGCATTGCAGGTGTGGTACTTGGCGTTGCTGCGCAGCCAACTTTGGGTAATATTATAGCGGGCATGCAGGTCGCTATCACTCAGCCTGTCCGTATCGGTGATACAGTTATGATGGAGGGTGATTGGACAAATATTGAAGATTTGCGTTATACCTACGCGGTGCTAAAGACATGGGATGAGCGCCGCTTGATCGTACCGATGCGCCACTTTGTCACCCAAATCGTAGAGAATTGGTCGCACACTGAGTTCCATCAAACTTGTGTGGTTTACTTATACGTGGATTATGGCGTGGACGTTGAGGCTATACGCCAAAAATTTATCGAATTGGTCAAAGACCATGACCTTTGGGATCAAGAGACAGAGCCTGCCATGCTCGTAGTCTCTGTTGACGAAGACACCATTAAGCTGCGTGGAGCGCTGGCCTCTGATAGTCCGCTAAATGCATGGACGCTGGAATGCGACGTTCGTGAGCAAATGCTTACTTATCTAAATGAAGAGCAAAAAGAGTATCTACCTGCTGAGCGTATTACTTTTAAATAGTATTACCGCAAGTTGAATAAGTGATAAGAAATTTATCATGTGGAACTAGGTATTATTTGCTATAATGTGGCGTTATTTTTAAGGGACAGCTGAGAGCGCAGTACCTGAATATGATGCCGCATTGGCGTGATTGACAGATTATCTCAAGCGCCCACTCATCAAGATAACCACCACTAGGGGTATGTATGTTACGTATTGTCGATGAAGCTTTGACCTTTGATGACGTTTTATTGTTACCAGCCTATTCTGAGATCCTACCAAAAGACGCCAGTCTATCCACTCGCTTGACCCAAAACATCACTCTAAATCTGCCACTGATATCCGCAGCAATGGATACGGTTACTGAGTCTGAGATGGCGATTACCATGGCGCAGCTTGGCGGCATTGGCATCTTGCACAAGAGCATGGATATCGATAAGCAAGCGACTCAAGTGCGACGCGTTAAAAAGTTTGAAGCAGGTACGGTCGTCGATCCGATTACCGTTCATCCAGAGATGACCATTGGTGATTTGCTGCGTCTAACCGAAGACAATAATATCTCAGGTGTCCCTGTAGTCGAAAAAGGCACGGATAAAGTGGTCGGTATTGTGACTCACCGTGATTGGCGTTTTGAGACCAACCTGTCTCAGCCAGTTAGCCAAATTATGACGCAAAAAGATCAGCTCGTTACTGTACAAGAAGGCGAGAGCAACGAGAATATTAAAAAGCTATTACATGAGCATCGTATCGAAAAAGTCATCGTTATCGATGATGACTTTCGTTTGCGCGGTCTTATCACCGTCAATGACTTCGCCAAAGCTGAAAACAATCCTAATGCCTGTAAAGATGAAAAAGGACGTCTGCGTGTAGGCGCGGCAGTTGGTACGGGCGCAGATACTGAGGCACGAGTTGAAGCTCTAATCGCCTCCGACGTTGATGTCTTAGTCGTAGATACCGCGCACGGTCACTCAAAAGGCGTCATCGATAAAGTCTCGTGGATCAAAAAAACATTTCCTCATATTCAAGTTATTGGCGGTAATATCGCAACAGGTGATGCAGCAAAAGCCCTACGTGATGCAGGTGCTGATGCGGTCAAAGTCGGTATTGGCCCAGGCTCTATCTGTACCACTCGCATTATCGCGGGTATCGGTGTCCCGCAGATCTCTGCTATCGATAACGTCGCAAGCGCTCTACAAAACAGCATTCCACTTATTGCTGATGGTGGTATTCGCTATTCAGGCGATATGGCAAAAGCTATTGCAGCGGGTGCATCATGCATCATGGTTGGCTCATTAATGGCAGGAACTGAAGAGGCGCCAGGTGAGGTTGAGCTATTTCAGGGCCGTTATTACAAAGCTTACCGCGGTATGGGGAGCCTGGGCGCAATGTCAGGTCAAAACGGCTCCTCTGATCGCTACTTCCAAGATGCCAAAGACGGTGTTGAAAAACTAGTACCAGAGGGGATTGAAGGCCGCGTCCCTTACAAAGGCCCTGTCGCTGGTATCGTCAATCAGTTGGTTGGCGGTTTGCGCTCTTCAATGGGTTATACAGGCTGCGCAAGTATCGAAGATATGCGCACTAAACCGCAGTTCATCAAAGT
>NZ_JBQQFC010000099.1:0-8203 GCF_052258445.1 Psychrobacter sp. T6-1 | reverse complement strand
TCTAGGCAAGTGGCTAGAGGTTGACGAGCATCATAAAAGTCGCGTTTAGTGAACCATTCAATATAGTGAGCGGCTCTAAGTGTAGAGGTATCAAGTGTGGCAAGTGTTGCATCGTCATTTTTATCGCACCACTCGTGCAAAGGGAAGGTTGGTGTTAGCCAATCAGGTTTATCGAAGTCAATGGTGTTTATCGGCAAAAAAAAGCGCCCCTTAATCACCCCATAACGCTTATCGATTTTGACGCGACCATGCGCCTCGGTATCGACCCAAACCACTCTAAACTGCTTAGTCTGCATATAAGTCATCTTACGCTGTAGATTGTCATTGGAGTTGATACCGACCCAGTGCTCAGGGGTAAAAGGCGACGCACCCATAAAAAACTTAATCGCCAGCTCCCAATGCTCAATCAACTGCTCGCTGTGGTTGTACAAAATCAAATCCAGCTCACCGACGGTTTGCTTGCCATTATATAGCTGCACGTTATTGGCGAGTGTCTCATACGGATGTAATCCACGCGCAAAGCCGTCTTCTAACCAAAATGATAACAAACCCTCAAAGTGAAAGCCCAAACGATTGGGACTTGGCCGACTAAGTAGATAACGGGTCAAGTTTTGATAGGCGTGAGTAGTATCAAGCTCATCCAAACGCTGACGATAAGCGTCAAATTGCGCCAGCCAAAACTCACTGGGATGGACTTCGACTTCATGAGTGCTTTGATGCGGTGCAAAATCAAGCCATTGAGTCAGCACATTAGGGCAGGCGAGTACATACGCCAAGTCGCGCACATAAGGGCGGGTAAATGATGCCCAAGGAGCCTTAGTTTGAGCAGGACAAAGGGGCAGGGTAGGCTTGGACATAGTATCAATCATATAAGATTATGGAGCATTCACCGTAACGCTTGCGCCTATAAAAGTCTATAGACAGTTAGCCCTTTTTTGCAAGGGGCTGCGTCTAGCTTTTATAACGAGTTACCGCTATATTGTGATAACCCTTTAATTAGCGATTGACAGATTTATGAGCGATAACTTAATAGCTAGAGATAAAACATCTAGATTGGCTACAGACTCTGAGGATACGGATGCGTTTGATCAGCATCATCTTTGGCATCCCTATACCTCGCTGCCACCTGCTTATCCCAACCTGGTCATCGAGCGCTGTGATGGGGTCTATCTGTATACAAAGTCGGGCGAACCCCTCATAGATGGTATGTCATCGTGGTGGGCCTGTACTCATGGCTATAATCATCCTGCACTCAATCAGGCCATCAGCGAGCAATTGCAAAAGATGTCTCATGTCATGTTCGGTGGTCTTACCCATCAGCCCGCTATCGATTTAGGTAAAAAACTGCTCTCTATCGTCCCTAATGGTCTTGACGCGATTTTTTATGCAGACAGCGGTAGCATCGCCGTTGAAGTGTCATTAAAAATGGCAATGCAATATCAGCTCGCTAAAGACAAACCCGAGAAAAATAAAATCGCTACTACCCGTTCTGGATACTATGGTGATACTTGGCATGCCATGAGCATCTGCGATCCTGTTGGCGGCATGCACAGCATCTATGGCAATCAACTACCCGTACAGCTATTCACAGACAAGCCTATTGATGGCTTTAACAATGAGATGCCAGAGAGTGCGCGCGCGCAGCTGACTGAGTTCTTTGAGACGAATCATACTCATATGGCCGCTTTTATTATTGAGCCTATCGTGCAAGGCGCGGGCGGCATGCGTTTTTATAGTCCGCAGTATTTACAGCTGATACGTCAGTTGTGCAGGCGCTATGATGTGCTGATGATAGCTGATGAAATCGCCACAGGGTTTGGACGTACGGGCAAAATGTTTGCCTGTGAACATGCTGATATAACCCCAGATATTATGACCATAGGCAAAGCCCTAACTGGCGGTTATATGACGTTTGCGGCGACCCTATGCCAGCGTGATGTCGCTGATACTATTGCGGCTAGCCCTTATGCAGCTTTAATGCATGGTCCGACCTTTATGGGCAATCCGCTAGCATGCTCAGTAGCTATTGCGTCCCTCGACTTGGTCATCACTCAGAATTATCCTGCTCAAGCTAGAGAAATAGAGAAATATCTACAAGCGCAGCTCGCTGCAATCAAAGACTATCCTCAAGTAGCCGATGTACGTACCCTAGGCGCTATAGGCGTGATTGAGTTCAATAACAGCGTGGATATGCCTACTTTTCAAAAATTGCTCATTAAGAATCAGATCTGGGTCAGACCCTTTGGCAAACTCATTTACATTATGCCGCCGATCATCATGACCCAAGCAGAAGTCGCTACACTATGTGATCGATTAAAAGCCGTGATTAACCAGTACTTATCTATAAGTAGTGACTAGGATATTCTGTTCACAGCAAAAAACAACTTCAGTATTCTATAAGAGCGATATTAAACGGTCACAGTCCTCTGTGGTAAGCCTAGCATTCATCACTAATCGAATGCGCGCTGTGCCTACAGGGACGGTAGGTGGGCGGATTGGCAGTACATAAAACCCCGCCTCCCGCAGCTGCTCGGCCTTACTTATCGCTTTGTCATTGCTCCCAAGTACATAAGGGATAATAGGTGATTGATAGCTGCTAATTGAGCTACCCTCTGTAGCTTTAATAGCATCTGCCACTTGCAAAGATAGCTTGGCAAGATGGGTACGCAAATAGTGAAGCGAAGGCATCTTCTCTACGATAAAGCGGGTCCAACTATGCATAATAGGGGGCAGTGCGGTGCTAAAGATAAAGGAGCGCATTTGGTTGATTAACCACTCTCTCACCTTTTCATCACATATAATATAAGCGCCTGTTGAGGCAAAGGCTTTGCCAAAGGTGCCGACGAGATAATCTATGTCTTCTAAGGTTTGCGTCTCCTCGCTCAATCCCAGTCCGTTATAGCCTAAGACGCCGACGGCATGAGCTTCATCGACATAGAGTTCAATTCGAGGATCGCCCGCTTTGAGTTTGACCAAGGCCTTTAAGTCCGCGCGATCGCCATCCATACTAAAGACACTTTCGGTGACGATGATAATGCGTTCAACAGACTTATCTAAGCTGTCAATAATAGCTTTCAGATGCGCTAAATCATTGTGACGATAGCGCTTATAAGTACACTGCTTGCTACGGATAAGACGGATGCCATCAATTATGCTGGCGTGTATCAAGTCGTCTGATAGTATACAAGTCTCAAGGGGCAGTTTGGCAAGCGCAGGCAAAATGCCGATATTGGCGTGATAGCCACTGTTAAGCACCAAGATAGACTTGGTGGAGGTTTGACGTTCATCATCTGATAAGGCAAGGTGATACCAGTTTAATAAATCTGCTTCTAGTAGTGGCAACTGCTCGTGATTACCCGTCAGCAAACGTGAGGAGGTCGAGCCCATTTTGGGTAGTTGTGATGCAGGAAGCGCTTGCAGCTGAGCCAAAAACTCGCTCTGCAAGCCAGTGTCATTACCTAAACCTAAGTAGTCATTGCTAGAGATATTTAGCAGGGATTGATTATCAGCGATGATGCACTGATTTTGATGCTTAATGTTAGGAAGTTGTCGATACTGATTGTTAGCACGGAGCATATCTAAATGATCGTTGACGCGGGCGCGCGTGGGTCCTGTCATAACAGCAATCCTACATTAATTTAAAGGTTATTTGATGCTTTTAGTATTTGATTCTAGTATTAGCATCAGTAGTCACTAGATTTTGGCTACTACAATGATGCAGCTAGTCATTCTAACGGTATATTGCCATCAATAAAACGCTAAAATTTTATACGCTTTAAAATAAGGATTAATAACTATGACGGTACTATTCATCGGTGGTATAGATACCGATATTGGCAAAACAGTAGCGACAGGGCAGTTGGCCAAAACTCTGCATCAGCAAGGGCACAAGGTCATCACGCAAAAGCTTGTGCAAACAGGATGCTCTGATATTGCAGAGGATATCGTCGCCCATAGAAATATGATGGGTATCCCTCTACAGACAGTAGATAAGGAGGGGACGAGTTGTCCTTACGTCTTTAGCAAGCCTGCCTCGCCGCACTTATCATCCGCGCTTGAGCATACGGTGATTGAACCTAAGCTTATCACAGCGTCGACCAATGCACTGCTAAAGGATTACGATATCGTATTGTTAGAGAGTGCTGGCGGGCTTATGGTGCCTATTACCGATACGTTACTAACTCTAGATTATATCGCCGAGCAGGGTTATCCTGTTGTCTTAGTTAGCTCTGGTAGACTTGGCAGTATTAACCATACGTTACTGAGCATTGAGGCCATAAAAAGCCGCTCATTGACCCTACATGCGCTGATATATAATCAGTGGCAGCCTGACTCAAGCTATCCAAAAGATAATGAGATTGTCGATAGTACCAGACAGTATCTATATGAGTATCTGCAAGCTAACCATCCGCAAAGCTACTGGGTGGATTTACCGGATAGCTCATCCAATCTACACCCTCAAACGGCCGATACGGACATCAAAGCTGATACAGACTTTTCACTCGCGAACTACGCGCAAGTATTTAAATAGAGTGCTATAACGCTATCGTCCTTTTATATGGTTTAGCATGCTTTATGATAGAGTAATAAGCTTGATCATTAATAAATAATGGAGCGAATTATGCAATACCTTTTACAAATGGATTTTCCGTACAGTGGTCCTTTTGGTGACGAGTTTTATACGCAAATGAAGGACTTGGCTAGCGATATCGCGACCGAGAGTGGTCTGGTCTATAAGCTGTGGACAGAAAACGCAGACACGCAGGAGGCGGGCGGAATATATGTGTTTGATAATTTAGAGGACGCTAATAGATATCAAGCTAAACATACCGAGCGCTTAGAGTCGTTTGGTATTACGGGTATTCGGGCTAAGACCTTTATTATCAATCAGGAATTGAGCGCTATTACTAAAGCTTCTGTTTGATATTGATAAGTAGTCTATATAAGTAAAGCCAACCCTCAAATATAAGGGCTGGCTTTGTATTAATTAGTTCTAGCTTAGTATGGTCGTTACGTCGTACCTTCTAAACCAATCGAGCATTTGAATAAGTCTAAAGGGTTACGGCACAAAAAAAGGCAAGCTATAAATGTCCGCCTCTCGTAGTAATAGTCAAAAATATCGAAACAATTAAGCCTCTACACAAGGCTCGACTTTAGGGTTTAAGGTTAATTGTAAGCCCATACCATCAATGATCTTTAGCATAGTGTCAAAACGTGGCTTTTCAGACTGTAAGGTTTTATACAGACTTTCACGTCTTATGCCTGTCTTTTCTGCTAACTCATTCATGCCTTTTGCGCGTGCCACATCATTCAAGGCTTGAATAAACTCACTAGGTGCGCCATCAGTCAGTGCTTCGTTTAAATAAGCACTGATAAGGGTCTCATCTGTTAGATATTCTGCCACATCAAAACGGCTGGTTTTAATATTAGTCACTAGAGTGGTCCTTTTTGTCATTCTTGACTTGTTACTATCAGCTTTCACTTTAATAATTAACACATCAGTTGTCACATTAATATCGCTCAGTACCAAAAATAATACCAACATTCTATATAGAACGCCATACACCTATATAACGCTCAATACCTGAAAAATGCCCAAAATAAAGGGCATACGGTCTATGACGGTATGCCCTAATATTGTGTTTGGTCGGAACGGCAGGATTTGAACCTGCGACCACTACACCCCCAGTGTAGTGCGCTACCAGACTGCGCTACGCCCCGAATGACTGCTATTTTACGCAAATTTACTTTTATTGCAAGGGCTATTTATTTTGTCCAAATACAGCCATCACATTTGACGCATAGCAGGCATTTTAGCCGAGCAGCTCTTTTAGGATCTGATTGACCTGTTGCGGATTAGCGCTACCGCGACTGGCTTTCATCACTTGCCCAACCAGACCATTAAAGGCTTTTTGTTTACCGCCGCGATACTCATCGACCATCGCTTCATTGTTAGCGATGACCTCTTCGACCATAGCCTTGATAGCACCTGTATCCGTCTCTTGCTTAAGACCTTTTTCTTCGATGATCTTATCAGCCGCATCGTCGCTACTGCCGCCTTCGTGGGCGTATAGCGCGCTAAAGACTTGTTTTGCCATTTTACCTGATAGCGTGTCATCATTGATACGAGCCAGCAGTACCGCCAGTTGCTTGGCGCTGATAGGGGAGCCTGTGATGTCTTGATCATCTTTATTGAGTGCACCGAGCAGATCACCCATGACCCAGTTTGCCGCCATTTTAGTATTGAGTGTACCAACTTCGGTAACGACGTCTTCGAAGTAATCGGCAAGCTCGCGGCTACCCGTCAAGATACGCGCGTCGTATTCTGATAATTCAAGCTCATTCTCAAACCGCGTTCGACGTGCTACAGGTAGCTCAGGCATTTCTTCTTTTATCTTATCGATAGTATGCTGATCGAGACGTACAGGAGTCAGATCAGGATCAGGGAAGTAGCGATAGTCATCAGCATTCTCTTTGGTACGCATGATACGCGTCTCATCAAGATCAGGATCATAGAGCATCGTCGCCTGCACCACTGTACCGCCATCCTCGATAATATCGATTTGACGCTCAATCTCACGATTGATAGCGCGCTCAATGAATCGAAATGAATTAAGGTTTTTCAGCTCAGTACGTGTGCCAAGCTCGCCGCTAGGCTGGCGTACCGACACGTTGCAATCGCAGCGGAACGAGCCTTCTGCCATGACGGCATCTGAGATACCCAGCCACGTGACCAGTTGATGAATGGCCTTGATGTAGGCGAGTGCCTCATGAGCTGAGCGCATGTCAGGTTCAGAGACGATTTCAATCAGTGGCGTACCCGCACGGTTGAGATCGACGCCCGTCATACCTTCAACCGCATCATGCACTGACTTGCCCGCATCTTCTTCTAAATGCGCGCGCGTGATACCCATGCGTTTGGGGTATTCATTTTTTTCGCCTTCGTTGACGACTACATCGATATAGCCCTTGCCGACGATAGGGTGCGCCATTTGAGTGATTTGATAGCCTTTAGGCAAATCGGGATAAAAGTAGTTTTTACGATCAAAGGTATTGAACAGACCCAATTCTGCGTTGACGCCGATACCGAACTTAAGTGCACGATCCAATACGCCTCTGTTTAACACAGGTAAGACACCTGGTAGACCCAAATCGACAATGCTCGCTTGCGAGTTTGGCTCATGACCAAAGTCGGTTGGCGCGTTAGAGAATATCTTACTTTCGGTATTAAGCTGGCAATGAATCTCAATGCCGATGACCACTTCATAGCCATCGACGAGCAGCTCTTTACGAGGCGCAAACTCTGTCATTTCCATTGTAAAATCCTATCAAAAAATTAAAATAAATAATTATTAAGCTATAAAGTGTTACGGGTTAGTTGTTATCAATATTTGCAGCTAATCTCGCTTTTCGCTACTATCTGCTCATCTAAGCAAAGCGAGGGCTAGCGCTTGCCATGTCTCTTGCTCCGCGTAGCCATAGCAAAACCAAGCCCTCACAATGCGCTTATCCAAGCAGTATATCCGCTTCAATCAAGGCTAAACGACCTTGTTATCGCAAGGTTCGATATTCTCTAAAACCAATCAAGCTGTTTATGCTCAAGCTCTAGTAATGCCATTAACATAGGTTAGCGCGCAGCACATACTTTAGAGCATCAGTGATGATTCAACATCTGCTCGTAAGTGTCTTTGAAGATATCACTATCTCCGCCACTTTGATAATAGGCGGGGATAATATAAGTCACCAAAATCTTAAACTTGCCTTGTCTGTATAGGCTACTGACTAAAGGCTCAGCTTGTTCAGCATCCCCTTTTTCAAAACCATACGGAGCAATGACGTCCTCAAACTTAGCATAAAACGCTTCAAAAAAAGATTTACTATCTTCAAAGTTTTTATCAAAAAACGCTTCTAACGCTTTTAGCTCGGCTTTTAGAGCTTGCGCCTGATTTTCATCTAAGCCGATCTCTTGTTTTAACATCTCGATAACTGTCATCTTATATCCTTATTAGCGTTAATTTATGCTTATGCAAAACCGTATATGCTAATACGATCAGTGAGTTAGCTCTAGATAAACGTATTATACGCCCTCTTTGGCAATGAGTGAGTGTTGCAAATGATGATCCGTATGCTGCTGGAACAGATGCGCGGTGGCAAGCAGCTTACTCTCTTGCCAATATTGCCCAATTAACTGTAAACCTACAGG
>NZ_JBQQFC010000098.1:0-8397 GCF_052258445.1 Psychrobacter sp. T6-1 | reverse complement strand
ATCAGCCTCTACCCCTCCAACCCGCAAGTGAGCTATGCCTACTATGTACGCGGCGTGGCCAATATGCAAGGGCCATCAGGCGGCATTAATATTTTTAAGACCAATCAAGCTGAACGTGATACCTCCTACTTGCGTATTGCCTTTGCTAATTTTCAAGAATTAATTAACAAATACCCTAACAGCCCTTATGCGCCAGATGCCGCTCAGCGTATGACGTTTTTGTACAACCAATTTGCCGAGAGCGAGCTTGACGCTGCTAACTGGTACATTGAGCGCGAAGCTTATGTTGCCGCCGCCAATCGTGCCAAGTGGGTCTTTCAGTTTTATCCGCAAAGTGAATCTACGCCAAAAGCCTTGGCAGTTCTGGCTTACAGTCACGAGCAACTCGGACTAGATGACTTGGCTCAAGAGTACAAGACCCTGCTACAGATTAACTATCCTGATACGCTAACTAACGATGGCCGCGTCAAACTCGATACCAAACGCGACCGCACTTGGCTGAACAAAATCACCTTTGGTAAACTTGGCCGTGCTGATACCTCTAATACTACTGCTTTAAATGGTCAGTATACTGGCGCGACCAAAACTCAGATGGTACGTGATGCCGCGCAGCTCAGACTCCCAACGAGTGATACCTCTACTGCAAGCAATGCTATTGATTTTTCATCCTCGCGCTCAGGTCTTAATATTGGTCTTGGCTTGCCTGAGGAATCATCTGAACAAATCACCAGTCAAGGTAGCTCTGCATCAGCGGCTAGAGAAGCCAATGTTGATCCACAAAACATCAATCCTACGCGCCGTACGACGCTACCTGATGACAATGTCAGTGATCGCGTTCAGTTAGATGTACCTGATGTTGACGATACTGATGACATGGATGATACCGAGTAACTTTTGAGTAACTGCAGTCCTTAAGTAAGCTTAGTAGCTAAATAGGCTAGTACTTAAATTGACTTAGTACTTAAATTGGCTCACTGCTCAAAGTAAAAGCAATACTCAAATTTTTGTCAGTCAAATCTCATATTATTCTATTCAAGGTCAACTCTAGCGTTGGCCTTGTTTTTGGTTTTGCGCTCCCCTTTTATCGCTTTATGGTAAACTGTTTTTTGTATGAGTATCCCAAACCATATCCTCGAACAACTCAATAGCCAAGCTGACTTGATTAGCATTATTGGTCGTCATACGACGCTCAAACGTGCAGGTAGTGAGTATAAAGGCTGCTGCCCGTTTCATGGTGAAAAATCACCCTCGTTTTATGTCAATCCACAAAAAAACATCTATCACTGCTTTGGCTGTAGTGTCGGCGGTAATGCCATTAGCTTTTTGCGTGATTATGAAAGTCTCAGCTTCATCGAGGCGGTCAATGAGCTCTCCAAGCAGACGGGTATAGAAGTCCCTAAAGACGAGCAAAAAAACGTCAGCTACCAGCGCCGCGCGCCCAAGCCGCAGCCAAGCAAGCCGCATCCCGTTACATCGCAACCTGTTACATCACAAGATGTAGCGACGCCGCTATCAGCGTCATCAAGTAGCCGTAATACATCCAATAAAACAGCGCCGCCTGAGCATCATCGTCAGCCTACTAGCATAGATAATAATGACCATAGTTCTCAAGGTATGCCAGAGGATATTGCTTACGGCGCAGACTATGATGTCGGCAGTTTTGGTAGTAATGACATTGGCAGTACTGACATTGGTGGTACTTATGATAATAATTACGATTATAATGGCTTTGATGACAGTCACAACCTACCACCTGCTTGGGACTTGCATGCCAGCGCTAGCCTGCCAGGCTCTCAGGACAATCAAGCGGACCAAGACGGCAATTTATACGATCTTTTAGAGCAGATCGCAACCTTTTATCAGCACAGCCTGAGCACGCATCCGCATGCTATGCATTACTTTACCGCGCGCGGAGTTTCCGCCTCTATCATTGAGACCTTTGGACTGGGCTATGCGCCCTTTGGCTGGCAGCATCTAGAGCATCAGTTCCCGCAGGACATCGAAGGCCTTAAGGCACTTGGACTAGTGCGTCAGTCTGAGTCTGGGCGTGACTACGATCTGCTACGTGATCGGGTGATCTTCCCGATTCGTGATAATCAAGGACGTACTATTGGCTTTGGCGGGCGGGCGCTCGATGACGAGGTCAAGCCCAAATACATCAACTCCTCAGACTCCCCTGTCTTTCATAAGCAGCATGTGCTCTACGGCTATTATGAATCACGGCAGCAGCGCGCGGATAACTGGCTGGTAGTTGAGGGCTATATGGATGTCATTGCTCTGTATCAAGCGGGCATCTATGGCGCTGTAGCCTCTATGGGTACGGCGATTAATGAGAGTCAAATTGCGCGCCTTTTGACCATGAATCCAACGCTAACCTTGAGCTTTGACGGCGATAGCGCAGGACAAAAAGCCGCTTGGCGTACGCTTGAAGTTGCCCTGCCCGTGCTTGGTGATGACAAAGAGCTGCGCTTTTTGAATCTACCCAATGGCCATGATCCCGACACCTTTATCAAGGCCAATGGCGTGGATGCCATGCGCGAGCAGATAGCTGGCGCTATGCCTTTATCGCAGTATATCTTTGCTTATTTAAGTGAGCGCTATGACTTGAGCCTTGCCGAAGGTAAAGCCAAGCTGATGTCACAAGTGCGCACCTTGACGACCTCTTTACCCAAAGGCAGCAGTTTTCGTTATTTGCTCAATAACGATATTTACCAAAAGCTTGGCGGCAAGCGTAGTCAAAACACTGAGGCCAAAGATGCACTACTAGATTTTGATGGCGACATGACCATCAGTCAGCAGCTGCAACTGTGTTTTTTGTTTCAACCGCGCACGCTTATCGATGATCCGATTACATCCATTTGGCAGCAAGCAGGCATTGATCGTATCAACATACCGGCGCACATTATGCAGCGAGCCGCGCCTGACATCGTGCGTCCGCTCGCTTGGCAAGATCTGCAAGATGGCGCGCTATTTGATGTGGTTAGTACCATTCAGCGCTGCCTGCCATATTTGCCTAATGATGCAAACGCTGCCGCGCATTTTGTCTTATCGAACCTAAGTCCAAGCCATCAGCCTATGCTGAGTCGCAATTGGGGCGGATTCTATAAAGCCTTGACTGACAGACACGTGCTTAGCCTTGATGACTTGGTTGAAGAGTTGGTCAGTCAATTGCTTGAGCGTACTATGAAAAAGAAGATGCAAGAGCTGGTAAAAAACCCTGATCATATCAAGCAAGCGATCGTCAATATGCAAACCCAGCAGCTGAGCAACTGGCTACGGGGTAAGCGCGCTGAGCAATCGACGCAAATGGCGAGCAGTCAAATTTAGTATCATCAAGTCTGCGCAAATAGAGTATTTATAGTCTTATCGCCTCAAGCCCTTTAAAATACTCACTATAATCCCCATTGATTACACATACAAATCATTAAAACCTTACTAAGAATAATGATTATTTAAAAGTAACAAGTGAGCGCTGCAAAGCAGTTTCTTTAATGACAATAATTGCTAAAAACCTTTAGCGCGCTTTAACGTCATTCATAGAGTCTGTGCTAAACTACGCCGTTACTATTGTTATCCGTTTTGAGTGTTGAGCATTTTTAGGTGCTGTATTTTTGATGGTAAGAACCAATTGATATCCATTCATTTTTATTACTACTGATAAGTCTGACGCTGTTTTGACCTCTCTGTGATTAGGGTCAACCCTACTTTAAACGTCTCGTTGTCATCTCATAAAAATGTCTGTACAAAAAAAGCGAGTATTTATGAACGATAAGTCAGTTTCTAAGTCCACCTCTCAGCTGGCCACCTTGATTCAGATGGGTAAAGAGCAAGGCTACCTTACCTATGCTGAGGTGAACGATCAGCTTCCCGATTCTATTACCGAAAGTGATCAGATCGAAGATATCGTTCAGATGCTAACCGACGTCGGTATCAAAATCTTTGAGTCCGCGCCTGATGCTGATGACATCTTGATGAATGATGACTCAAGCGATGACGAAGCGGCGGCGGATGAAGCGGCGGCGGTACTTGCAGCGGTAGAGACTGAGCCTGGTCGCACAACAGACCCTGTGCGTATGTATATGCGCGAGATGGGTACAGTAGATCTGCTTACTCGTGAAGGCGAGATTGCCATTGCCAAACGCATTGAAGAAGGAACTCGTGACGTCCAACACGCAATGGCTTATTGGCCCGGTACCGTGCAGTTCGTCCTTGATGAATATCAGCGCGTACTCGATGGCGACAAAAAGCTCTCTGATGTGATCACAGGGTTTTTGGATCCTGAAACCGAAGAAGATAAGCAGGCGGCTAAAGAAGAAAAAGAGCGCGCCAAAGAAGAGCGTGAGCGTATCAAAGAAGAAAAAGAAAACGCCCCTATCATCAAGCCAAAAGTCAATGCAAAAGACGATGATGACGAAGACGACGAGGATGATGTTGACGGCGGCGATGACGAGGTCGAAGAAGAAACCAGTGGTATCGACCCTGAAGAGGTGCGTTTACGTGTTGAGGAAATCAGAGAGTTATTCGTTACTGCCAAGCAGGCCCTATTAGACTATGGACGCGGTAGCGCACAAGCCGTCGAAGCTTATGAGCAACTTGCTAGCCGCTTTATGATGCTCAAACTTAACAACCGCATGTCAGATCAGGTCATGGCGATTATGCATGATGTCTATGATGATGTGCGCAAACAAGAGCGTCAAATCATGCGTCTGGTCATCCGCCGTGGTCGCATGCCGCGCGAAGAGTTTCGCAAAACCTTTCCCAGTAATGAGACCAATGTTGATTGGCTCATTGAGCGCCTAAAAGGCAAGCCTGCATTTGGCGAGACGCTAGAGAAAGTCGTTGATGATGTGATTTTATTGCAGCGCAAAATCCGTGATTACGAGCAGCAGCTCGATATGCAAATTGTCGATATGAAGGATGTAGCACGGCGCATGGCGGTCGGTGAAGCCAAGGCTCGCCGCGCCAAGAAGGAAATGGTCGAAGCTAACTTGCGTCTGGTCATCTCAATCGCCAAAAAATATACCAACCGTGGTCTACAGTTCTTGGATTTAATCCAAGAAGGTAACATTGGCTTGATGAAAGCGGTCGATAAGTTTGAATATCGCCGTGGTTATAAGTTCTCAACTTATGCGACGTGGTGGATTCGTCAGGCGATCACCCGCTCTATCGCCGATCAGGCGCGTACGATTCGTATTCCAGTACACATGATTGAGACTATTAATAAGATCAACCGTGTCTCGCGTCAGTTATTGCAAGAGATGGGCCGTGAGCCGACGCCTGAGGAATTAGGCGAGCGTCTAGAGATGGACGAAGTCAAGGTACGTAAAGTACTCAAAATTGCCAAAGAGCCGATCTCTATGGAGACGCCTATCGGTGACGATGAAGACTCGCACTTAGGCGATTTTATCGAAGACTCTACGATCTCAAGCCCTGTCGATGATGCTACCTCAGCGGGCCTACGTGAGGCGACGCGTGACGTTTTAGGCAACTTGACAGAGCGTGAAGCACGCGTACTCAAAATGCGCTTTGGTATCGATATGCCAACCGATCATACGCTAGAAGAAGTCGGCAAGCAGTTCGATGTGACGCGTGAGCGTATCCGTCAGATAGAGGCCAAAGCCTTGCGTAAGCTGCGTCATCCGTCACGCTCTGAGCATCTACGTTCGTTCTTAGAGAATGACTAAACTCTAAGCACCGCTATATAGAGTACAAATCAAACCAAAAAGCTGAGCGAGTCTCAGCTTTTTTGTGCCTGCTATATAGCTGAGTATTCACTCTTGAAAAACCACTGACCAATCACTATATAGAGTGCATAAAGCGATCTGGCCAAGCTTACTGATTTAACTTAGTTGGGCGCTGTCAAACAACAATAAGGACTCTATTATGAGTAATGATCCAAACAACACTGTTGATCAAAACAACACCAATCAAAGCAACGCTAACCAAGCCACAACGCAGACCGATAGCAAAAGAGATGTTAAAGTGACTGAACTTGTCGCTAATGACGGTATCTTAAAAGGCAAAAAAACGGATATCCAAAATATCGAGCTATGGCAGTTTCCAATGGATTACCCGCTGAGCATTATTGGTCACGAAGGCGAGCATGATAGTTTGCTCAATGAAGTTAAACTCATTCTTGGTAGCCAGTTCCCAGATTTTGATTTGGCCTCTATTGAAGTCAAGCCGTCTAAAACAGGTCGCTTTCATTCAGCACGCGTCAATCTGTACTTGACCGAAGCGGCGCAAGTCAACGCGCTATATGCAGCACTTGATGAGGCCAAAACAGTACGCTTAGTCGTGTAAGCTATCTTAATATCAAATAGTCGTCACTCTTTTTAGGGTGGCGATTTTTTATGCTCTAAGCGCGCAAAATTTGAGTGCGTTTATATGCATTTAGTAAATAAGCGCATATTTTCATTTTTACAAAAAATTTTATAAAATCCTTTAAATTCTTCTACCCCTTGCCACATCGCCCTTTGCGTCAAAATCACACCCCTTCGCTCTTGTGACAACATAAATAAAATCTAAAATCAATATAGTATTTTCAAAATATTCGGGCTATATTGTGCCTACTTAACAACAAACACGCTATATGTAGTGCTCAGTGAATTTTCTCGTCACTAGGGCTGCGGCATCGTTTGGCCTAAAAAAAGTGGGCGGTATAGACGTAATATTCTAAACCATTAGGGGTTACCGCTCTACCTAGCGCTATAAAAGCAATCGCTAAGATTTTGACAAATAACAACATTGGATGAGGGACAACATGACACATATCGATAAGATTCAAGTAACCAAACGCGACGGACGCCTCGAGCCTATAGATTTGGATAAAATCCACAAGGTCATCGAGTGGGCAGCGGATGGACTCGATAATGTGTCAGTGTCGCAAGTGGAGCTCAAATCACACATTCAGTTCTATGAAGGCATCAAAACCCGCGATATCCACGAAACTATCATCAAGTCAGCCGCTGATCTCATCTCAGAGGATACGCCCGACTATCAGTACCTAGCCGCTCGCCTTGCAATCTTCCATCTGCGCAAGATCGCCTACAACCAGTTTGAGCCGCCGCATCTGTTTGACCATGTCACGACCCTCACCAATGCAGGTAAGTACGATGAGCATATCCTAGCTGATTATAGCCGTAGCGAGTTTGATGAGTTAGAGGCCTACCTAGATCACTGGCGCGATATGAATCTGGCTTACGCCGCCGTTGAGCAAATGGCAGGTAAGTACCTCGTGCAAGACCGCGTGTCAAAGACCGTCTATGAGAGCCCGCAGTTTCTCTATATGCTCGTCGGTATGTGTCTGTTTGCCAGCTACGATAAGTCCAATCGTTTAGACTTCGTCAAGCGCTTCTATGATGCGACTTCACAATTCAAAATTTCTTTGCCAACGCCGATCATGTCGGGCGTACGCACGCCATCACGCCAGTTCAGCTCGTGCGTGCTCATCGAGTGCGGTGACAGCCTTGATTCCATTAACGCCACTACCAGCGCTATCGTGCGCTATGTATCGCAGCGCGCCGGCATCGGTATCAACGCTGGCCGTATTCGCGCCCTTGGTAGCCCTATCCGCGGCGGTGAAGCTCAGCATACCGGCTGTATTCCGTTCTACAAGCTATTTCAAACGGCGGTAAAATGCTGCTCACAGGGCGGCGTACGTGGTGGTGCAGCGACGCTGTTCTACCCGCTATGGCACTTAGAAGTGGAATCACTTCTTGTCCTCAAAAACAATCGCGGCGTCGAAGACAACCGTGTCCGTCATATGGATTACGGCGTACAGATAAACAAAACCCTGTATACACGTCTGATCAAAGGGCAAGACATCACTCTATTCTCCCCTGATGATACCCCAGGTCTGTACGATGCCTTCTTTGAAGATCAAGACAAGTTCGAAGCGCTCTACACCAAATACGAAGGTGACGCGTCTATCCGTCAGCGCCAAATACCAGCGGCAGACCTATTTAGCCTGATGATGCAAGAGCGCGCCAGCACGGGTCGTATCTACATCCAAAACGTCGATCATTGCAATACCCATAGCCCGTTTGATGCGACAGTTGCTCCGATTCGCCAGTCTAATCTATGTATGGAAATCGCCCTACCGACCAAGCCGCTTGATAACATCAATGATGAAGAGGGTGAGATCGCCCTATGTACGCTATCAGCCGTTAATCTAGGCAAAGTCGATAACGTCAGCGATATCGAAGAGCCAGCCGAACTGATCGTGCGTGCGCTCGACGCCCTACTCGACTATCAAGACTATCCCGTCAAAGCCGCTCATAACGGCAGCATGCGTCGCCGTACCCTCGGTGTGGGCGTCATTAACTATGCCTATTACCTTGCGAAGAATGGCGTACGCTATTCAGACGACTCAGCATTGGGTCTCACCCATCAAAC
>NZ_JBQQFC010000097.1:0-8700 GCF_052258445.1 Psychrobacter sp. T6-1 | reverse complement strand
ATTAAGCCTGCACTGGCTAACGGTGAGCTGCGCTGTATCGGTTCTACGACCTTTACTGAATACCGTCAGGTATTTGAAAAAGATCATGCACTGTCACGTCGTTTTCAAAAAATTGATGTCAAAGAGCCAAGCGTAAACGACACCATTGATATTCTACGGGGTCTAAAACCGCGCTATGAAGAGTTTCATAATGTTGAATACACCGATGAGGCTTTAGTGACTGCTGTTGAATTATCCTCTAAGCATATACATGAGCGTTTTTTGCCAGACAAGGCGATTGACGTTATCGATGAGGCAGGCGCGTACAAGCGTTTAGGCGTCATCCCTGATGCTGAGGATATCAAAGCTGAAGAGAGCTTTATCGCTGATTTAGAAAAGGATTTTGATGATCCCATTAGCGAGATCGATCTAGATATCGATAATGAGATGAAAGATGAGGCAGATGCGGCAATAGCAGATGCTAAGTCCATTACTCTTGATGATTTACAGTCGGCGACGAGCAAAAAGCCTCCGATGAAAATCGATGTCTCTGATATCGAAGCTATCGTAGCTAAGCTTGCCCGTATTCCGCCAAAATCTGTATCGAGCGATGATAAGAGCATCCTTGAGCATCTAGATCGCGATCTCAAGCGTCTTGTGTTTGGTCAAGATGAAGCGATTGCCACGCTTGCTGATGCAATCAAACTGTCACGTGCAGGTCTAAAAGCTCCGGACAAACCCATAGGTTCGTTCATGTTTGCAGGTCCTACAGGTGTCGGTAAGACCGAAGTGTCACGCCAGCTTGCTAATTTGTTAGGGGTTGAGCTGGTGCGCTTTGATATGAGTGAGTATATGGAAGCGCACACCGCTTCACGCTTAATTGGTGCGCCTCCAGGGTATGTCGGATTTGATCAAGGTGGCCTGCTCACTGAAAAGATCAATCAGCATCCGCATTGCGTATTATTGCTTGATGAGATCGAAAAAGCGCATCCTGATGTCTTTAACTTGCTCTTACAAGTCATGGATCACGGTACCTTGACAGATAATAATGGCCGCGTTGCTATCTTTAAACAAGTTATCGTTATTATGACGACTAACGTTGGCGCTGATAGTATTAGTCGCTCGTCTATGGGCTTTACGCAGCAAGATCATAGCCGCGATAACAACGAAGCTCTAAAGCGTGTCTTTACGCCAGAGTTCCGTAACCGTTTGGATGCTATTATCCAGTTCAATGCGCTTGATACTTCAGTCGTCGTCTCAGTCGTTGATAAGTTCTTGGTTGAATTACAAGCGCAGCTTGATGACAAGCAAGTGACCTTAGAGATTGATGACGAGGTTCGCGATTACTTAGCGCAAAAAGGCTACGATCGCCTCATGGGTGCACGTCCTATGCAGCGCTTGATCCAAGATGAGATCAAAAAGCCACTAGCGAGCATGATTTTGTTCGGTGACTTGGTCAACGGTGGAGTGGTTCAATTAAGCTTAGAGCCTGAAGACATCGATTCGGCAGATGACGATAGTATCAAGCTTGACAAGGATGCTACTCATTCAGACAAAGGCTCATCTGACAGTCGTATTATACTAACGGTTGTTGAGACCCATGAGCCGCGCTCAGATTCTGAATCTGTAGCCAGCTAATTGATGGGGTGTTAAGACAAACGGCTACCGCTTAGACTAGGGTAGCCGTTTTTTTTGGTTAAATTTTATAACGAAATACTTTAAATGTTTTTGCTATCATTCTTTAAACGAGCAGAATTTAGACAATAATAGGATAAATAATAATGAACTTATTTGATGAGCCTTTAGATAGTCCTTCTAGCAAAAGCCTTTCGAGTAAAAGTGCCGCCGAAAAAAAAGAGATTTTAGATAAGGTGCGCCTGCCTGAGGACTGGAAAGTGGCATTAGAGGATGAGCTGACCTCTGACAACATGGATGAGCTTCGGGAGTTTTTAAAGCAAGCTTATCAATCGGGTGATAGCATTTATCCGCCAGCACCTTTGATGTTCAACGCTTTTAATCTTACGCCGTTATCCAAAGTCAAAGTGGTAATCTTAGGTCAAGACCCTTACCACCGCCCAGGACAAGCAATGGGGCTATCATTTTCTGTACCCAAAACGATTCCAAAACCGCCCTCACTAAATAATGTTCTAAAAGAGATGGCAGATGATATCGGTTTGAGTCCGTCAAAACATGGCGATCTAACCTACTGGGCGCAGCAGGGCGTGCTTTTGCTTAATAGCTCATTAACAGTTAGAGAAGGCGAGCCTAATAGTCACCAAAATGAAGGTTGGGAGCCATTTACTGATGCGGTGATTGATGCGGTCAACGAGCATACCGAGCATACGGTTTTTATTCTGTGGGGCAGCAAAGCTCAGAAAAAAGGTAAGTACATTAATACAGACAAGCATCTGATTTTGACTGCAGTGCATCCCTCACCATTGGCGGCTAACCGTGGTGGATTCTTTGGCTCAAAGCCATTTTCTAAAACCAATGAGTATCTAGTGCAACATGGACAGACCCCTATTGATTGGCAATTGCCGCAATAATGGTCAGTACTAACTATAGTCTGCAACCACTGAAAGCAGTTGTACAGAATATATCTGAACACAAATTTTGGCATATCAATGATGTCAGATGGATGACACAGGCGCTTGAGCTGGCCAAGATTGGTGCAAGTAAAGGTGAGGTGCCAGTAGGGGCAATACTGGTACACGATAATCAGAGTATCGGACGAGGGTTCAACGAGCCTATTGGACGCTGCGATGCCACTGCTCACGCTGAGATAGTCGCGTTGAGGAGTGCTTGCTTACATCTACAAAACTATCGCCTGCCACCTCATACAACGCTTTATGTCACTCTTGAGCCTTGTACCATGTGTATTGGCGCACTTATTCACGCGCGTGTGGATAGACTCATCTACGCCGCAAGTGAACCGCGTGCTGGCATGGTAGGGAGTCAAATGAATTTATCTGAGCAGCCTTTTTATAACCACCGTATTCAAACGTTAAGCGGCTTACATGAAACGCAAAGTAGCGAGTTACTCAAGCGCTTTTTTCGCGCTCGCAGGCAAGCATCAAAAGAGCTAAAAAGGCGTTAACTGAGTAACAAGATAATAATGCTTGTACTAGTGATTGCTACAGATTTTTGCTATAATATTGCCCTATTTGAAAGTCCCTTATCTAAAAGTTCCTTTACTAAGTGAGCACTATGACTGACGCTAAGTCCGTGACAAATGACAGTATACAGATACCGCATCGTTATCCTGTTATCTGTATTGATGGACCAAGCGGCGCGGGTAAGGGTACAGCGGCGTGGCGTTTAGCAAAGGACTTAGACTATCAATTGTTAGACTCTGGTGCTTTGTACCGCATTGTCGGTCTAAAGGCCTTTGAAGCAGGATTGATTCATCCAGATGGCAGCCAAATTATAGATGAGGCGGCGCTACTAGCATTGACGCAAAACTTGCACATTGCATTTGAGCTTAATCATGAATCTGTCTGCATCGATATCGTCGTTAATGGCAATATAGTCGGGCAAAAAGTTCGCAATGAAACGGTAGGCGGCTACGCTTCGCAAGTGGCAGTATTTCCCTCAGTGCGCAAGGCGTTACTAGCATTGCAGCAAGATATGGCAACGCGCTCAGGACTAGTAGCCGACGGACGCGATATGGGTACGGTGGTATTTCCTAATGCGGACGCCAAGATATTTTTGAGTGCTAGTGCTGAATCTCGCGCTAAGCGCCGCGTTGCTCAATTGAATGCCTCTGGGCAACCTGCAGATTTTGAGGCTATTTTAGCAACGATTAAAGCACGTGATGAGCGTGATGAGAACCGTGAGGCATCACCATCAAAGCCTGCTACAGATGCATTGTATATCGATAGCTCTAACCTAAATGCTGATGAGGTTTATCAGCAAATAAAAGCGCATTGTCAGACGCAAGGTATTTGTTTTTAATAAATTTGTTTATAATAAAAAATATCTACTTGCGCGCTTTTAGTATAAAATTGTAGGAAGCGATTCTAATTATTTTGAGTAGCTGACTATTTTAGACATAAGTGATTTAGACATAAGTAACGAGTCAATGATTGCTAGTGATTTTATTTAAGCTTATTAGCAATCATTGTTTTTTTATATGAGTGTACAAGATATAAAACCAGTATCTCGTTTTGTATATTCATAAATTTGATCCGTACTGTGCTGGACAGGATACGGCTATACAAAGGTAGACATAATGGAATCATTTGCTGAACTATTTGAAGCGAGCATCGAAGAGACGGGTCTGGATATCGAGCGTGGCTCGGTCATCACAGGTGCTGTTGTTGCCATCGATAACGACTGGATCACTGTTGATACGGGTCTAAAATCTGAGGGTATCGTCGCTCGTGAAGAGTTTTTAAGCGAAGAAGGCGAACTTGAAGTTGAAGTTGGCGACAATGTTGATGTTGTGGTTGAAGCTGTTGACAACGGTATGGGTCAAACCTTACTGTCACGTGAAAAAGCTAAGCGTGTTGAAACTTGGAATTTCCTTGAAAAAATCTCTGACAATGATGAGATTGTAAAAGGTATTATCTCAAGCAAAGTTAAAGGCGGTTTTACTGTAGATATCGGCTCAGTACGCGCGTTCTTGCCAGGCTCATTAGTAGATGTCCGTCCTATCCGCGATACGACGCATCTTGAAGGTAAAGAGCTGGAATTTAAAGTTATCAAACTTGATCAAAAACGTAACAACGTTGTGGTTAGCCGCCGTGCAGTTATGGAAGCTGAAAATTCAGCTGAGCGCGAAGAGCTACTCAACAAGTTAGAAGAAGGTATTGAGATCGAAGGTATCGTCAAGAACCTGACTGATTACGGTGCGTTCGTTGATCTTGGTGGAATTGATGGTCTCTTGCACATCACTGACATGGCATGGCGCCGTATCAAGCACCCATCAGAAGTCGTTGAAGTGGGTCAAGACCTAAAGGTTAAAGTATTGAAGTTTGACCGTGAGCGCAATCGCGTAAGCCTAGGTCTCAAACAATTAGGTACTGATCCTTGGGATAACGTTGGTGGCACTTACCCAGTGGGTAGTGTAGTCAAAGCTCGCGTAACCAACTTGACAGATTACGGTTGTTTTGCTGAGATCTCTGAGGGCATCGAAGGCCTAGTACACGTATCAGAGATGGATCATACCAACAAAAACATCCACCCATCAAAAGTGGTACAAGTGGGTGACGAAGTTAACGTCATGATTCTCGATATCGACGAAGAGCGTCGCCGCATTAGCCTAGGTATCAAGCAGACACTAGCTAATCCATGGGATGAGTTCGATAAGAAGCATGAGCGCGGTGATAAAATCACGGGTACGATCAAGTCAATCACTGACTTTGGTATCTTTATCGGTCTAGACGGCGGTATCGATGGTCTGGTTCACTTATCAGACATCTCTTGGAACGAGACTGGCGAAGACGCTATCCGTAACTACAATAAAGGCGACACCGTGGAAGCGATGGTATTGTCTGTAGATTCAGAAGCCAATCGTATTAGCCTTGGCGTGAAGCAGTTAAGCTCTGATCCATTCAACGAGTACCTGGTCAACAATGATCGCGGCGCTATCGTTAATGGTAAAGTAAAAGACGTTGATGCTAAAGGCGCAACGATTGAGCTTGCTGATGAAGTGGAAGCTTACCTACGTGCCTCAGAGATTCAGCGTGACCGCGTTGAAGATGCAACTAAGCACTTAAGCGTTGGTGATGATGTTGAAGCTAAAATCATCAGTGTTGATCGTAAGACTCGTAACATCAGCTTGTCAATCAAAGCAAAAGATGAAGCTGAAGAGCGTCAAGCGATCAAAGATCTTGGTAGTACAGGTACCACAGCAGCTTCAGGAACTGATGCGCAGCCAAAAACCATTGGTGATTTGATCAAAGAGCAAATGCAGTAAATATCACTAATTTATATAACAAAAAAAGCGACTTCGGTCGCTTTTTTTTGCGATTAAGTTTCTGCTTAAAAACAAACTCTTATTTCTATTTGCACCGATTTCCGTTATCATCTGAGTTATTGGGTAACGAAATGTAAACTAGTAAGAATCATGCTCAGAGTATGATTGATTTACCAATGATATTTTATAGGTATATAAGATAACCATTGTCATTCATTTATAAGGCAAGCGTCATAATGCAACAAGCAATTAATAAATCCGAATTTATCAGCAATCTAAGCGCGGATTGCGACACTATTGATGATACCGTCGTTGACGAAGCAGTCAGAGAAATCTTAGACCTCATGGTAGACACCCTAGCCAATGATGGGCGAGTAGAGGTACGCGGGTTTGGCAGCTTTTGTCTCCATCATCGCCGTGCGCGCACAGGACGTAATCCTAAGACTGGAGAGAGTGTGCCAGTACCGGCAAAAGCCATTCCGCATTTTAAACCGGGTAAGGCGCTACGTGAAGCGGTAAACGATACCGTAGCGAACTAAAGCGTATTTATTTACTCAATCTTAGTAGCTGGTTGTCACGATAGCAGATGAACACGATGACTGATAAATAGATTCGATAACATTTACAAATTTTTGACGTCAAGTTTTTGATGTCTATGGTTTACTGTCCTCTAACTATTTTGTATTCGTAAATTAAGGTATATCTGATGCGCTTTATACTGTTTGTACTCTTGTTTTTGAGCTTTGCTTATGCCTTGGGCTTAGTGCTTGTCAACAACACTGACATCGAAGTTAATCTCTTGTTCTCGCAAGCACCTGCAATGAATCTAGGGCTATTACTGATTATCTGCCTGACCCTTGGCGTGGTGATAGGCTTGCTCCTAGCCTTGCTAATATTTAGAGTATTTCAGAACAAATGGGAAATCTCCCGTCTGCAAAAAGAGAATAAAAAACTGCAAGAGCAGCTGACTCAGGCCAACGTAGTGATTGATCGTCAGGCGAATGCTCCAACAATCGACGAAGCCGTTTATGGTACGACAGCAAACACTAGCGTTAATACAAGCCAAGTCAAAGACACAACTAAGCTGAGTAAGCAAAGACGTGACTAAATAGACTTAAAGCAGTGATTAAACCAAATGGTCCAATTATGACTAATGATGTAACTCGTTCGCCAATTATCGTCGCCCTAGACAACAATACTTTAGAGGCCGCGCTGGCATTAGCTGATCAGCTAGATCCTAGTCTATGCCGATTAAAAGTAGGCAAAGAGCTGTTTACGCGCTCAGGTCCTGCTGTTGTACAAGCATTGCATCAGCGCGGATTTGAGGTTTTTTTAGATTTGAAGTTTCATGATATTCCTAATACTACTGCGCAAGCAGTACTAGCTGCTGCCGAGCTTGGCGTTTGGATGGTGAACGTTCATGCCAGTTCAGGTTTTGATGCGATGTCATTATCCAAACAGCGTTTGTTGGACGGGGGTTTTGATACTCTACTGATAGCTGTGACGGTATTGACCTCAATGAGCCAAGACAATCTGACTCAAATTGGTATCAATGATAGCTTGGATGCACAAGTTAATCGTTTAGCTGCCTTAACAGAGCAAGCTGGCTTGGACGGAGTGGTCTGTTCTGCAAAAGAGGCCAAAGCTCTAAGAGGTCAGTGTGCTAGCAGCTTTAAACTAATAACGCCCGGTATACGCTTAGCTGATGACAATGCGGATGATCAAAAACGCATTTGTACCCCGTATCAAGCGTTAAGTGATGGATCAGACTATCTCGTGATTGGGAGATCAATCACCCAAGATCAAAATCCTACTGCTAAGCTCCAAAAGATTTTAGCAACGCTTTGACTATCTATGCTTTAACTATTTGTGCTTTAACTATCCATTAAAATTAAGCGGTACTTTCAAAACCAAAATGTTACTCTGACAAAAAGACAACTTTTTAGTTGTCTTTTTATTTTTTGTCGCAGAGTCAATCGATGCTAAACTAGCCAAACCAACGCAAAACCAGCAAGCCCTGCGCTTGTCGTACCTTCTACTACTGATGAATTCCATGAAACTACAAATCGTAAGTGATTTACATATAGACAGCTATGCTCGTCAGTTGCACACATTAGGGCAAATTCCGAAAACGGATGCTGATATTGTATTGGTGGCAGGGGATACTGCCAATAGTGATAGCGGTATGCCGTGGCTACAAGAACAAGCTCGCCTCCTAGGCGTACCTGTGATCACAGTGGCAGGCAATCATGAGTACTTTGGTGAGGACATATTGCATTTTGACCATAAGCTTGCCACTTGGGACAACTTCGATGTAGACACGCAGCAGGGCGTGCGTTTTTTGCAGTGTCAACATATCGATATTGGCGATGTGCGTTTGCTTGGCTGTACGCTGTGGACTGACTATCAGTATCAAGCCAATGGCGATACTATGGAAGTGGCGAAGCGCTTTATGCGTGACTATAAGCAGATTTATGCAGGTAATGAAATGTTCTCGCCAGAGCTGTCTATGCAGATACATGGCGAGCATCGCGCATGGTTACGTCAGGCGTTGATAGACGCCAAAGAGCTGGGCAAGAAGGCTGTAGTGATGAGCCATCATAGTATTAGTCCCTTATCTGTGTCTGAAAAATATGCAACCCTGCCGAGTAATGCTGCATTTGTCAGTAACCTGTCGGCTTGGATGTATGAGCCATGGGCGCCTGTACTTTGGGTACATGGGCACACGCATGAAGCGTTTGATTATCGTATCAATAATACTCGAGTTATCGTCAATCCCCGCGCTTATCCTAATGAGGTGA
>NZ_JBQQFC010000096.1:0-8811 GCF_052258445.1 Psychrobacter sp. T6-1 | reverse complement strand
CCGCCACCAATGGCGCCTAATGCAGCGCCAAGTCCTAACGTCGTACCCAGTGCTGCAGCATCAATGCCTAATCCTAATAACGCGCCGGCCGCCGCGCCCGATGTGGTTCTGATCCCATAACTTTTAAGTAGGTCTGGATCAAAGGGGTCTTGCTGATAGGCCTGTAGTTCAAGGGGTGTTGAGGCTATATCATTATCATAGAACCTATATAGATTGAGTAAGCTATTTTGCATAGCGCGCTCGCTTTGACGAACCGCCTCCCTCATCTGCGTGAGGACAGGCATTGGATCATCGTCCTCATTAATCTCACGGACAAAGGCGGCGACATTTAGCAAAAAGTCAGCAATGATAATATTTGCCTCATCATATAGTCTTGCCCAGTCCTCAGTGCGGCGCTGCATTAACTGCTCAAGCATTTCTGAATGAGTCAGCATAGTCGCAAGATTACCCCACAAGCGCATCTCATCGTCGAACTCAAACGCTACCGAATCAAAGCGAGTTGAGATATGCAGATTACGACGTGCCAGCATCATTTGCCAGTCATCGATATTAGCGTCTTGACTATCGGTAAAGTTAAACACAGGCATCACGGGTATTGCCGCCCATGACAGTATTGCCAGCTCATCTTTATATTTACCCAATACCGGCTCGCGCGCATCGACGACGTAGATGGCCATATCACTTGCCAGCAATTGCCTGATGACTTTGGCCTCTTGACTATAGTCATCAAAACCCGTCGCGTCTCCAGTTGCAATATCTGCCGCCAAAAATTGCCCTAAGCGCTCGATGCCATCACGGCGACTGGCAGTATTGTCCTCAAGCCAGTCCATAAGTCCTGAGGCGTCCTCTAATCCTGGCGTGTCATACAAAGTCACCAGCACTTCACCTGTCTGGCTGTCCGTCAGCTGCGCGCGCTCCACATGACGAGTGGTCGCCGCTTCATTTTTGACTTCACCAAAATAAACATCACGCAGTAGGGTACGGAGTATGGAGGTCTTACCCGTATTGGTATGCCCAACAACGGCCAACTTTAAGGACTCACCACTGGCAACTGTAGTTTTATTCCCATTATTAAGCTTGTTATCAACAGTCTGACTACTATTCTCTTTATCAATCGATATAGGTTGTGATGGTTCAGCGTCGCTAAGTGAGGTATTAGCATTATTGTCTATAGCGTCACTGGTAGTTATAGGCGTATCATAAGCCTTGTCAGCGAACAGACCTCTACCTTTTGGCTTTTGATTAGGCTTGTTGTTAGATTGATCATTATTCATAATGAATTCTTATCGTTGTCGTTCTTATTATTACCATGCTTATAATTGTAGCGTAAATAGTTGTAGCGCATAATCAGTTTAGATAACTCAAAGTCTAGCATTTACGTTATCTGTCATTAATTGATAAGAAGGAGTATGGGCTAATATAAGATGAATAAGGTAAAAAGTCAGTAGAGGATATAGCCGCTTGCGTCATTTTATGTCAGGCGTACTTTTATACCTACTCTCTATTCACTGCTAACCAGACCAATTTCACGAGCAGATAGCGCTGTTTGCCACTGCCCAAATCGCGCTTGGCTCTGTATGTCATCAGTAGTGCCGCCTAATAACTGAACGATAAGCCCTTGTTTGGCATGACTGGCGATGCTATCGAGCTTGCGTAACGTTCCGCGATCAGGCAGCGCGTGACTATGAATACCCAGTAGCACCTGTACAGGGTGCATGTCTAAATAAGCAATGAGCCGCGCCATATCATCGCGATCATCAAGAATACCGAAATCCTTGATCTCGTCATTGGCCTTATCATTGACAGTATTAAGACCTGCCTGCCACCAACGCTCATCATCATAAGGATACTCAAGTAGCGCCACTAGTTTTTTGCCAGCACTTACCTGTGCCTTTGGTGCAACAGGGGCAGGCGCTTGCTTAAAATCATCAGCATCAACGACCTTACGCTGCCAAAAGTTAATTATTTTTTGATAATAAGGCAGTTTGATATCTAAGCGCATCTTTTTGCGGCGGAACATAAACGCGCAAAATGCCCAAGCAATCGCCCGAGGTACAATACCGTACATCAGCAAACTACCAATGAGTAGGCCGGACCACTGACGGGCGATAGATAAGGGTAGGGCGTTGGTGACCAAACGACTTTGAATAATCGCCTCATTATCAGGTACACTAAAGCCTACCATGCTAGGCAACCAGCCGAGCACTTGCGTCAAGGTAATAAGCGCTTGATCAGAGAGCAGTGTTGACTCCCAACTAAAGCTATATTGACGTACTATCAGCAAAAATATAATCGCAAGCAGCATGCCAGTAAGCGTCGCCAGCCACAACTGATGGCTAAACTTGCCCAAATACCAGCGCATACCACTATGCTCTAGCTGACGCTCATAAAGATTAACCGCCGCTTGGGTAACATCATCCTTGCCGCGTATCAAACGGTTGGGGCTGACAAAACTGGCAAACCAACTAGGCGTTTGCTTACCTTGATTCATCAGCGTGAGCACAAGCCAGCCCACCAGCATAATCGTATGAAAGCCAAGTAAGCAGACCAAAACATAAAAGAAATTAACGACATTGGCCTGTAGCAAGGTAAATAAACCCAAAAATCCTGATAGGCACCACACGATACTCATGATGAGCATGATGCCTTTGATACGACCGTCTATCTTGCCTAAGACTCGCGCCAGCGCACCGTTGCTGTCGATACGAGTCGCACGGCGATGCAATTTTTGGATCGGCGTGCCATCTTCGTTTTGCAACTTTTCGGTTATCAGTAGCGGATCGGTCGCAAACACATGCTGCTGGCTCTCAAGCGTACGCACCAGCTCAGTCAATTGGTCTTGGGGTGATAGCATGTTCTGATATCCATGTAAAAATCAAGGTGAGAGGTTAAAGCATAAAAGTAGCTTATCATAACCAAAAACGCGCTAATAACAAAGCTATCTAGTCTATAGCCTGTTTTTGCAACTCTAAAAGCTTGTTAATAAAAATCATAATATGCACGGTTTTGTCACAGTAAAAGTTATAAAAATCAGCCAAAATAAATGAGTAAGACAAAGACGTGAATAGTAGAAACAAAAGTAATAAAGGATTTATTATGAAAAATAAAGTCTATCTTATCATCGGCGGTACAGGCGGTATTGGTCAGGCGATGGTTGAGCACCTTATGCAAGCGACCGCTAATGAACAAAGCAGCGAAGTCAACAACAGCACTAAAATATTCGCCACTTACCATAGAAGCGTTCCTGACTTTGAAGCAGATAATCTACATTGGTTACAAATGGATGTCAGCGACGAGGATAGTATTGCGCAAGCGGCCGACGCTATCAAGCAGCACAGCACTCATTTAGATTGGGTCATTAACTGTGTCGGGCTACTGCACACAGATACCTCGCAACCAGAAAAAGCCTTGAGACAAGTGGAGACGACTTTCTTCTTACAAAATATGCAAATTAACGCCTTGGCAGGTTTGCTCATTGCCAAACACATCAAGCCCTTATTAGCAAAAGCTGAGCGTAGTGATGATAGGCCTGCGATATACGCAACGATATCTGCGCGCGTGGGTAGCATTAGCGATAACGAGCTTGGCGGCTGGTATAGCTATCGCATGAGCAAAGCGGCGCTCAATATGGGTATGAAAAACTTGAGTATTGAATGGAGCCGCTCATTAAAAGACGTCTGTATCGTGGTTATGCAACCAGGTACGGTCAACACACAATTATCAGCGCCTTTTCAGGGTAATGTCGCAGAAGGTCATCTATTCTCGCCTGCCTACAGCGCTGAATGCTTACTGGACGTACTATCTAGTATGACGGCGGCGCAATCGGGGAGTTTTGTGGATTGGTCAGGGGCGTCGATACCTTGGTAAATATAATCTTAGAAAAGTAAATCAGTACAAAAAAAGGGCGTGACGTTATTTAATCAACGACACGCCCTTTTAATTCAAAAATTAATTAGTCACAAACAAGTCCATGAACTCGTTAACAGGCGTTTGCTCTAAGCGCGCTTGATCATCACATAGGGCGATAATTTCATTACAGCGCGTCTCAACGAAGCGCGTGGCTAGATTGGCTCTGAACTTCGCCTCCAGTATAGGAATACCTGCCTCGCGCCGGCGTTTATGCCCGATAGGATATTCAATAGCCACTTTATCCGTACTGCTACCATCGTTAAAAAATACTTGAATGGCATTGGCAATAGAGCGCTTACTCGGATCGTGATAATCTGCTGAGTAGCTCGGATCTTCTACGACCTCCATCTTGCGGCGTAGCGGATCAATAAGTAGATGATGCTGTTCGTGGTAATCATCCTCGTAGTCCTCTGCCATCAGGTCTCCTGTTAATAGGGCAACGGCAACCATATACTGTAAACAGTGATCTCGATCCGCAGGGTTGGATAGCGCGCCTTCTTTTGAGATAATTCGAATCGCTGACTCATGGGTGGTTAGGACGATTTTATCGATGTCATCAATTCTATCTGCTATACGCGGATGCAAAATTACCGCCGCCTCACAAGCCGTCTGCGCATGAAACTCGGCGGGGAAGCTGAGTTTAAACAAGATGTTTTCCATAACATAACTGCCAAACTCGCGCTGAAACCTAAATTGACGCTCACCCTCAGGCTTAAGTGCTAAGTCTTTGTTGGTATGGCTAAAGAGCACATCATAAAATCCCCATTGCGGCGCGGTTAAAGCACCAGGAATACCCATCTCACCGCGCAGGGTAATATCGACTAGGCGTACCGCACGGCTAGTGGCATCACCTGCTGCCCAAGATTTGCGGCTACCGGCGTTGGGCGCATGACGATACGTACGCAGCGCTTGACCATCGACCAAGGACTGTGAGATTGCCGCCATCATACGCTCGCGCGGCAAGTTGTGCAGCTTTGCCACGACCGCGGTTGAAGCCAGCTTAACCAAAAATACATGATCGAGACCGACACGGTTAAAGGAGTTCTCCAGAGCCAGAACCCCTTGAATCTCATGCGCCATAATCATCGCCTCTAGCACATGACGCATGGTGAGTGGTTCATGCCCTCGGCTGATATTGCATTGACTGATATAGTCAGCGACAGCCAAGATACCACCGAGATTATCAGAAGGGTGTCCCCATTCTGCCGCCAGCCAAGTATCATTGTAATCCAGCCAGCGCACCATGCAGCCAATATCAAAAGCGGCCTTGATCGGATCTAGCCTGTAAGCAGTACCGGGCACGCGCGCGCCATTTGGGGTGATTTGATCAGGGCTGTTCGGTCCTAAATGTTTGGTGCATTCAGGGAATCGCAGTGCTAGCAGACCGCAGCCAAGCGTATCCATCAGGCAATGACGCGCAGTATGCCAAGCCTCAACGCTATTTGGGGAGTCGTTATCGATAGAATAATTAAGGACATAATCGGCGATTTTTTGAATTTCATCGTCGTACTCTGGACGAACGTTGCTCTCTACAGTAGACATAACCAGTACCTCTTCCTTGAGTCAAATAGGGATGAGCTATTTTTTAGTCAGAAACTAACAATAGTCATGACTCAAAAGTAGCACAGTCGCTAGCGACTCGCCAAAGGGTATTATGTTATGAATGTTTGTAGGTATGAGTTTTAAGGGACAAGATTTAGGTCATTAAATAGATAAGACCTGCGATAAACAGCAGACCTAATATCAGTAATAAAAAGGTAAGTACATTGGCCACAATGCCTGAGGATTCTTTTTTTACTTTGATTTTTTGCGGGACTCGCAATACCATTTTGATATGTTCGATACCGTCCTCTAAATAACGCTCGCCCTCAGGGATAAAACCTAATGACTCGTAGAAGGGTAGCAAGTAGGTTTGCGCAGAGATAATAATAGGCTTTTTGCCATATTTTTTGCGGCAGTATCTAATGGCATCGGTCATGATCTGACGCGCCAGCCCAGAGCTGCGGTATTGCGGCAGTACCAGCACGCGGCCGATAGCAGGCATAGTGTTCAATGCAGCGTGAGAGGATGAGGTGATAACAGAGAGATTGGTGCTAAGAGTATTGAATTCAGGCGGAATAATACGGCAGTAACCGATGAGCGCCTCGTCTTTGTGCGCGATCAGATGCAAGCAGTCAAAATCGACTTCGTCCATATCTTGATAAGCGCAGTTTTGCTCTACCACAAAAACCTGCGAGCGGGCTTTTAAAATGTGGTAGAGATCAATGCCGGTCAGCTCATCAAAACTCTTTATTGATAATTCACTATCCATAATAAGACTTTATTAATTTACTAAGCGCATTTTATTAGCTTGAACGGTCTTAGCATAAGGGCTAATACCTTTGTCCATGATTTTGATCGTTTCAGAATCAATATGTTTGCCAAAGTTATTAAAGGCATTGTGGTTACCTGATATCAGGCGCTGCCAATCATTCATCCACTGTTTGCCCAAAGCGAGCTGTGAGGCGATAATTTGTGAATTGATATCACCAATAGACTCTATAAAGGCTTTTTCTTTTTCAGAGATCATCGTTTGAATCTCTTTTTGCTGCGTATCTGTGTCCATAGGCATGCTCGCCAGATTCCAGATACGAGTGGTCATGACTTGTGGAATCGCCATAAACATCGCCACTGTTTTTTGTTGCAATTGCAACGCAGGCGCTGAGCCCATCATCGACGTGGGTAGTGAAAACTCTGGCATTTGAAATGTAATCATTGATATCTCTTTGTTATATAAAAGCGCTACGGTTTATACTAAGGAGTAAGTATACATGCCATCGCTTTAACCAAACATAGTAGTATGCTTGGGAATAAAAAGCATTTTACTCCGCTCAATACAATTAGCAACCGCACAAGTGTATTCTTTGTGACTCAAGTGACATATCAAAGGGGAGATCTGATATAAAAAGAGCCGATATAAAGTCCGCTTAGCCATTAATGGTTTGGCTGATTTTGTCTAAATTTAAGCTATCGGACATCGCGCTAAATATCTCGTAATACTTACCGCCTTTATCATACAGCTCCTCGTGCGTACCGGTTTCAACCACTCGGCCGTTCTCTATTACCACCAAATCATCAGCATCAATGATTTGCGCGATATTGTGCGAGACCATAATGACAGTGCGATCCTTTTTGATCAGATCCAAGCTTTTTTTGACCTGCTGACTGGCGATAGCATCGAGGCTAGCGGTTGGCTCATCTAAAAATACAATCGGGGGATCTTTTAAGAACATTCTTGCCAGCGCAATACGTTGCTGCTGACCACCCGATAGCGATTTTGCGGTACTGTCATAACCGTCTGCGAGGGTGATGACCTGCTCATGAATCGAGGCTTTTTTAGCCGCGACTATGATGTCATCCATGCTGGCGTTCATATTGCCGTAGCGAATGTTTTCGCTAATAGTACCTGAGAATATATGATTGCTCTGTAGCACCAAGCCTATACGTTGACGCAGTTCATGCGTGTCACAGTCTGCTAGATCATGACCATCTAATAGTATAGTGCCTGAGTCAGGCTCATAAAACTTCACTAGCAGACTGATAATAGTGCTCTTGCCAGCACCAGAGAGACCAACGAGCGCGGTAATGCGATTAGGCTTAATAGTGAAGCTGACATCTTTTAGCGCCTGCGTACCATTGGGGTAAGTAAAATCAACGTTTTTAAGCTCAATATGACCTGTTAGGTTTTTGGTACTCATACCTGTGATGTTTTCTACTTGCTTGTCATCTTCTAATATCTCAAAAAACCCTTCGGCATAAGTCAAAGCGTTATTAATCTGATCATAAATACGGTGCAATTGACGAATAGGCGCGGCGACGTTTTGAAACAGCATAACGTGGAACAATATCATGCCGATGGTCATCTCGCCTTGTAAGACAAAATAAGAAGTAAGCAAAATAATGACCACCACGCCGATCTGCTCGATAAAGGTCTTAATAGCATCGTAGATAAAGCCAATACTACGAATGCGCAGCTGATTATCGGTCATCTCTTTTTGGATTTTAAGATGCTTTTGCGCTTCAATAGGCTCGCGGACAAAGGATTTGACCACGCTAATTGAGTTGATTAGGGAGATAACTAAGCCGCTTTTGGCTTCTCGAAAGCCGCGCATCTGCCGACGAAATCCTTGCAAGCGCCGCGCTTGTTTTTGACTGATAAAGAAATAAATAGGAATAATAATCAAACCAACTAAGCCTATCCAAAAGTTGGTCGAAAACATGATAATTAAAGACACTAAGGCACTGGCAAACAGCGGTAGCATATCGATAAAGAAGTTTTGCACCAGGCTTGTTAGGCTACTAACCCCATAATCAATACGGGTTTGTAATTTGCCACTGTCGTTCTCGCTACTGGTATAAAACGCCATGCGGTAGGTGAGAATGCGCTCGATAATCTTTTGTGATAAGTCACGCGATAGATTAATGCGAATCTTTTCGCCATAAAAGCGCTGACCAAAGGAGATAAATATCGATAATACCTCTTTGGATAACAGCACGACGCTAATGATAGTCAGCATCCGCAAACCCGCTTCCCAAGGCTCAGCTAAGGTTGCAATCTCGGTCAAGGTATCGACCGCATAACGCAGCACAAAGGCGTTGACCTGCGCGGTAAAGGAGCCAAGCACTGTTAAAATCAGTGTCGCAACAATCAAGACTTTATAAGGCGCCGCAAAAACAGCGAGCTTTTTGAGAATATCCCATAACAAAGCACGCCGCTCAGTCTTTTTGACCGGCGGCTTTTTGTCGAAAGGGGATTTGCTAAGATTAGGAGTGTTTGTCATGCAGGTAGGGTAAAGTAATCGCGCTTAAAAATCTATATTCATAAGTTTATTAAGATAGCATTTATTTAGATTTTGTAGGGTG
>NZ_JBQQFC010000095.1:0-8892 GCF_052258445.1 Psychrobacter sp. T6-1 | reverse complement strand
AAAAATCTCAAAAAACCACTACGTCATCTGCGCCATTTTATTCTACCAGTAGATTGGATAGAAGAGTACTGGAAGGAGTAGTCAAGTCTCAATAATAAAGTGAACAAAAAAATATCGATCCATCAGTAGGCTATAAATTATGAATCAAAGTTCCAAAATTGCTGTTCTCATTATTAGTGCTATAAAGGGAGGAGGAGCTGAACGATCAGTTCTGACTTTGGGACAAGGGTTTTATGAATTGGGTTATGAGGTTCATATCTTGAGATTTAAATCTCTTACAGAATACGATCTAAATCCAAATCTGAATTATCATATGCTTAAATTTAAGCCTTATAAGCTCATACCAAATGAGCGCATTCGTCATCAGTTATTTGCAAGGGCTGTAGATAAATTTATTACAAAGAAGATTGGAAAGCCAGATATTATTTTATCCAATTTAGAACCATCTGACAGAGTTATGGTTTATAGCAAGTTACCCAATATAATGTACATCATTAGAAACGATATTTCTCATAAGTTCAAGCTAACTGAAAATCATAATTTGGAAAAGAAAATTAGTAGACTGCAGCGTATCTATAAGACACATCCTTGTGTATGTGTCTCAAAAGGTGTGGAGAATGATCTACAAGCAAGACTGGGAACGAATATCACCAGTACGACAATTTATAATGCTTTTGATAAGCAGCTAATTGAAAATATGAGTAATGAATCATTTAGTACGCCTCACAGAATGCTTCAACCAGATCAGTATATATTGCATGTCGGTAGTCTCACATATCAAAAAGCACATGATGTATTAATAAAAGCCTATGCCAAATCTTCTACGGATTATCCCTTAGTGCTACTAGGCAAGGGTAAGCTACTAGAACAAACTAAAGCTTTGGTTAAAAACCTAGGATTAGATGACAAGGTTATTTTCTTGGGTTTCAATAAAAACCCTTACCCGTACATGAAGCATGCCAGAGGACTGGTATTATCCTCAAGATTTGAAGGTTTTGTGCGAGTCATACCAGAAGCGTTGGCTCTACAGGTTCCAGTAGTTAGCACGAACTGTCCATCAGGGCCTAGTGAGATGTTGCCTAGTGATAGTCTTGTGCCTGTAGACGATGTAGAAGCGTTAGCTATAAAAATGACAGAATTGATGAAAGATCCGCAAAAATTCAAGGTTGATTTTGATGAGAAGTTCTTGCCTAAGAATATTGCAAAGCAGTATGTTGATTATCTAGTATCATAATTGAACTATTCATTTTAAACTGCTTCTATTGTGTCAGTTTAGTTAAAAACCTTTTATTTAATAATAAAGTCTAATTGTATAGACAAAACGAGATTTTGAATGACTAATAATGTGCTAACCATTTCAAAAAGTAAACTGCAAGGAGAGGTGGTACTAGCAGGCGCTAAAAACTCAGCTTTACGTCTATTGGCAGCTAGTATTTTATCTGAAGAAAAAATTATCCTAAAAAACTATCCTTCGCAGTTACTAGATGCACAAGTACATGTTGATATGCTTAATTCTTTAGGGAAAGAGACAGTACTTGTAAGCAATGACACCATAGTCATTAAAGAGAATACTAATCTAAAAACAAATTTAGTTTGGGATGGTCGTTCAATTAGGAATACTTTACTTATATTGGGTGCGTTAGTAGCTCGATTTGGACAAGCAAAAGTGCCTCTGCCAGGAGGATGTAAACTTGGTGAGCGCAAGTATGATCTACATGTGATGCTACTTGAGAAGTTAGGAGCAGACGTATGGGAGGAGGATGACTATTTATGCGCAGAAGCAAAGGCTGGACTGATAGGTGCAGATATACATTTACCAATACGTTCAACAGGAGCTACAGAAAACGCGATAATAGCAGGTTCATTAGCGAGAGGCGTTACACGTATTTGGAATCCGCATATTCGTCCAGAGATACTCGATTTAATCACGATGCTAAATAGTATGGGTGCTCACATAAAAGTTTTTGGACAAGAACATATCGAAATTACTGGGGTCGATCATCTAAAGGGTGTTGAACATAAAGTCATCGCTGATAATATGGAAGCGATCACGTGGTTAGCAGCAGCAGTTATCACAAAAGGTGATATAGAGATTTATGATTTTCCTTATGCTGATTTAGAAGTTGTTCTAACCCATCTTAAAGCTGCAGGCGCAAAACTTTATACAGGCGAAAACTCTCTTATTGTTCGAGGCGGATGTTGTTACCCGCTTGAGATAAGTACTGGACCACATCCGGGTATTAACTCAGATGTACAACCTATTATGGCGGCTTGGGCTGCTCAAGCTCAAGGAGAGTCACGAATAGTGGATTTGCGTTTTCCTGGTCGCTATGGATACGCTAAAGAGATGGCGCGTATGGGATTACAGTACGAAATATCTGGTGATATGCTTAAAGTTATAGGCAGTAGCGGTGGCTTAAAAGGTGCTCAAGTTAAAGCAATAGATCTGCGGGCTGGCATCGCACTTACCTTATGCGGTTTAGCTGCTGAAGATGAAACTGTTATTACTGATGCTTGGCAAATCGGACGTGGCTATGTTGATCTTATCCCTAAGCTAAAGGCTTTAGGTGCAAACTGTAGTGGCAGTATTGGATAGATATTAATGAATGCGTTACGAATAAGTGAGCTCAAGGCTCTTTTCCCTGACATTATTACTTTTAAAACGTGTTTATCTACGTTCAGTCAGTGGCGAGTAGGAGGAGTAGCCGAGGTCATTATTCGCCCTAAGAATAAAGATGAATTGATTAAAATTAGACAGTGGATCCATCAAAACAATGTACCCTCAGTAATCATAGGCAGCACGACAAATTTATTGTTTGCAGATGAAGGCTTACAAAGCGTCGTTGTACAGATAGGGTCTAACTTCTCAAAAGTATACGTGAATGACTCAGAGATTACCGCCGAGCCCGGTATATGGGCGCCTAGCCTAGCTAAAACAGCAATGCAAGCGGGTTTGTCTGGTATTGAACACACTTGCGGCATACCGGGTACCCTTGGCGGCCTTGTTGTCATGAATGGCGGTAGTCAAAGAAAAGGTATTGGTAGTGTAGTCAACTATGTTGACACAGTAGACGTAGAAGGCAACGTAAAACGTTATACCAAAGAGGAGTGTAAGTTTTCTTATCGCCGTTCTATCTTTCAAGAAAGAGATGAGGTGATCATAGAGGTTGGACTTAAGCTCAATAATAATCAAACTAAGAGTGCTATTCGCCAAGAGATGTTAGAGATTTTACAGTCGCGTCGAAAAAAATTCCCACGTAAACTACCAAACTGCGGCTCTGTGTTCGTGAGCAATCCTGATATGTATGCAACTTATGGACCGCCAGGTAAAGTGATTGAAGACTGCGGGTTAAAGGGCTTAAGTAGAGGGGGCGCTCAAGTCTCTTATCTTCATGCCAATTTTATCGTAAATAACGGTAGTGCTAAGGCGAAAGATATTCTTTTTCTAATTAATACAGTAAGAGAAACGGTTCATTGTAGAACCGGATATAAGATGGTTGTCGAAGCGAAGTTTGTCAACTTATACGGAAAAATACTAGACATTTAAATGTTGTCTAGAGCTCGAACACAATTAAATCCTTTAACTTATAGCAAAGTATAGTTTTACAGCTATTATAAAATAATTTTACTTCACATAGCAGAGTCAGTATGAAGATCTTAATTACCGGTATGGCAGGTTTTATTGGTCACGCGGTCGCAAAGCGTTTAGCAACCTATGATTATGATTTAGTCGGCATTGACAATTTGAATGACTATTACGATGTATCCCTCAAACTTGCACGGCTAAACGATCTAGCTGATTTGTCAAACATACGTTTTATTCAGTTAGATATTGCTAACCGCAATGACATAGCCAACTTATTTGAAGATGAAAATTTTGATGCTGTAATTCATCTGGCAGCTCAGGCAGGCGTACGTTATTCATTAGAAAACCCTCATGCTTATGCTGATTCAAACTTAGTAGGGCATTTAAATATATTAGAGGGTTGCCGAAACAGTAGGATCAAACATTTACTTTATGCCTCTTCAAGCTCAGTATACGGTGAGAACGCAAAGACTCCTTTTTCAGTAACAGATAGAGTAGACAATCCCATTAGTCTGTATGCAGCAACTAAAAAAGCTAATGAATCAATGACGCATGCCTATTCTCATCTTTACAATCTACCCGCCACCGGATTGCGTTTTTTTACTGTATATGGTCCTTGGGGACGTCCAGACATGGCTCTGTTCAAGTTTACCAAAGCTATTTTTGAAGGGTCGCCGATTGATATTTACAATAATGGTGAGATGCAACGCGACTTTACTTATATAGATGATATCGTCGAAGGTATTGTACGTCTACTCGATATGCCACCTAAGTCTGATGCGGGTCAAGAGTCTCACGTTGTATATAATATTGGCAACGGTAGCCCTGTTGCACTTATGGAGTTTGTTCATGCTATCGAGCAGGCAACAGGCAAAAAAGCAATCTATAATTATCTACCCATGCAGCCGGGTGATGTATCACGTACTTGGTCTGATACTGAGTCTTTATTCAAAAAAACTGGTCATCGTCCGGCTGTGACCATAAAACAAGGTGTTGGGCACTTTGTTGATTGGTATCGTAAGTTCTACAAAACAGGATGTCAAAGATGAAAATTGCTGTAGCAGGAATAGGATATGTCGGATTATCTAATGCTATGCTATTAGCCCAGCATAACGAGGTTGTCGCAGTCGATATTGTGCCAGAGAAGATAGCATTATTAAATGATGGACAATCGCCTATTGAAGATATAGAAATTCAAGATTTTTTGAATCGAAGTATGCTTAATTTTAGAGCAACCTTAGAGCCTACAGAAGCTTACACTAATACTGACTTTGTCATTATCGCAACGCCTACCAATTACGATCCTAATACTAATTATTTCAATACAAAAAGTGTTGAAGCTGTTATTTGCGATGTTGCCGCAGTGAATCCTAATGCAACGATAGTGATTAAATCAACGGTTCCAGTAGGATTTACAGAAGAGACAAAAAAGCGCTTTGGTGTTCCTAATTTAATTTTTTCGCCTGAGTTTTTGCGCGAGGGCAAAGCATTATACGATAACTTGTATCCATCACGCATTATCGTTGGTGAACGTTCAGCTAGAGCAAAGCAGTTTGCAGATTTGCTTTTGCAAGGTGCAATCAAAAAAGATGTACCCGTACTATTTACTGAAAGTACAGAAGCTGAAGCTGTCAAATTATTTTCCAATACTTATTTAGCTATGCGTGTCGCGTATTTTAATGAGCTAGATAGTTATGCTGAATCATTAGCGTTGGATAGTCGGCAAATCATTGAAGGAGTAGGGTTAGATCCTCGTATTGGTGCTCACTACAACAATCCATCTTTTGGTTATGGTGGCTATTGCCTACCAAAAGACACCAAACAACTATTGGCTAACTATCAAGATGTACCTAACAATATGATTCGAGCAATTGTAGATGCTAATCGCACGCGTAAAGACTTTATTGCCGACGCTGTATTGAAGAGAAGTCCTAAAGTTGTCGGTATTTATCGATTGATTATGAAATCAGGCTCAGATAATTTCAGAGCAAGTGCAATGCAGGGCGTAATGAAGCGTATAAAGGCCAAAGGCGTTGACGTTATTGTTTATGAGCCTGTGCTAGAAGAGAAACAATTCTTTGGATCACGAGTCATTCAAGATTTAACTTCTTTCAAACAACAAGCTGATGTTATTTTAACCAACCGCTTATCGTCTGAATTAGAAGATGTAATTGATAAAGTTTATACTCGAGATTTATTTGGTAGTGATTAACAACGTTTATACCATGATATTTTAAGTAAAGAGCCGAATCGCACTAAAATAAACGCGAATCTATTTATAGAGGATGCTTACTTTGAGATTTAATAGTCGTTCATTTTAAATTAATTGTAATATTTCTTCTTCAATATTGCTCTTAAATTACGTCTAAAAATCTTTAATTTAAATTTATAGTAAGTTACAGTATCTTGTAATCTCAATCTAAATAAGGACCATCTAGTCATAGACTTTGAAGTATGATTCTCATTGTAAATATTAATAACTTTCTTAGCTCCGACGTCTACATTGAAATCAGAATTAAATAACCCAAGACCAAAACTCTTTAGGTTTTCTACATATGTATTATCTGATAATAAAGTCATGACATAGTGCGGGTCGCAATATTGACTCAGCTCTTCAGGTAGTATTACGCGCTCTGAGAAATTATCACTCATTGCGTACGTTGCGGTTTCTTTATTGAGAAGACACGGGTAATCGAAATTGGCAACAGGAAAAAGTAGTATTCTTCCAGCTGATAGCGCCTCCATAGCGCCCCTTCCTGTTCCAATAGCAACATCACAAGCCCAAATTAGTTCAGAGGCGTTTAAAGTATAAGCACTATCGGAATAAGTAGTCAGATTCACGTTTAATTCCTGTGCCAAAATATTCAGTTTTCTTATGATATCAGGCGACTCTTCATAGCCAACAAACGTAAGTTTTATTTGATAATTAGATTTTGACAAATCAGAACAAAACCTAATAGTATCTGTCAATGTTTTATAATAATATTTACCTATTCTTCCTATCTTTAGGATATTTAGACTAGTTTTTTCTCTAATATCTTCTAACTGTTGTATCCTATTCTCATTGTAGATCGTATTTCTAACTCTGTTTGGAACCAAATAGACATTATTATAGTAATCTTTATGATTATTATAGTAATGGTAATCCATTTCGTGAAAAACAATCAGAGAATTTACTTTTGGATACTTTCTTTTAAGTACTCTACCACCACATTTTGTTAGTAAAAACTTAGCACCTATTTTTTTTGCGATAGAGGCGCCAATATATACAGATTTTGCATCATATGCATGAACTACCGATATTTTAGATAAAAAATCTAGCTCTTCTAATAGATGAACTGCTCTTTTCAACCCTCTTTTTTGTAGATGAAGACTTGTTGGCACATAGTAAGCATTTTCCATACCTGTTAATGCCATTGGCATTTCAGTACCTAATATTATAGTAACAACTTTCCTATGTTTACCTATTGCTTCAGCCATATGTCTCAAAGAATAATAATGACCCCCTCGACCCGTATTGAATCCAGCATGGTTCGATATCACAAATAAAACCATAATTTCAATCCTCAATAATTCAAAATATAAGTCAATAACTAATACCTACAGTTTCCAGGCTAGTTCTATAAATTTATGGTTTAATAGTTGGCGTTCAACATTATTAACTATTATTTGGTGACAACGATAATGGTAGATGTTCTAAAAACTTTTGAGTCATAGCGCTGCTAATTCTATTACAAGAATCGCTATCGAGCATATCCAAACTTTGTATACATCCGTATTTGATTGATTTGTTATCTAGGCTCAGAATAAAATCTTCAACGCTATTTTCATTTTTAAGATAATTGACGACTGCTTGAGGTTTAAGTACTGCCTCACAAGCTTGAATTTTTAGATGATTCATTAGGGTAATAGGGTTTACTTGCGCGACGTCTCGAAACTTGTATTTGGTTTGCTCATCTAACAGTTTTGGGTTGTTTAATAGATAGTTCTTCAGGATGTTTTTATCGACAATATGAGGATAATGATGCACTTCAAAAAACTCGGTCATACCCAGTATTTGAGCACTTAGCATCTGCGCCGTAGTATGTTTAGGCTGCATAGGTTTTTTGGTCAATTTAGCCAAAGCAGTACGGTAGTTGTGTTTGACAAGTAAGGGCGCATTTTTGCGCCACTGACCGTGAATAATAATATTATTGTTATCTAAAAAGTCATCTATAGTTACTGGCTGATTAAAGAAAAAATCATCATTCATATAGATAAAATAATCTGACAGATCTGGGATGTTCCACAACATCGTTTCGATTGAGCGCGTATTAAAGGTGGGTAAGTACTGCTCAACACCCCTAAAAATATCCTTATGATCTACAATGCGTATCTTGTCCTTCTCACAAATACCTTGTTTCGCAAATTCATCGACAAATTCAGGTTGCTGATTATCTGAGACGATATAGATATGACGACAAAACGGCACGTACTTGATAATAGAGGCAAGGTTGTAATATATCTCATTATTACTGGCAAAACGTGTCGAGCTGGCAGCATCTGAGGCAATAGATATCCCAGCTTTATACTGCTCCCTTTTTTGTCTAAGTACAGGATCATCGCCATCTACCCAGGCAATAACGATATCTATAGGCGTCTGATTGTACGGTGTCATGTTCTCTCCTATAGCATTATTGCCAGTACTGCTTAAGCCAAGGACTAGGCTTGACATGACGATACCATTTGCCGCTACCGCCTTCGATAGCATCGGGCGGATTGATTTCCCCATGAAATATAACGATCTTGGCGTTATCAGGGAGTTTAGGCGCACGTACGAAGTTCAAAGGAATAGGGGCAATGCATTGATATTTAAAACTGACGCACCACTCTTTAGGCCAATACTCTAAATGATGATGCTCGCGCAGATAGTTGGATAGATAGGCTTGCTCATGACGAACTTGGGTACGGATAGTATCAAAATTATGCTCAAAGTTACTGAGCAGATTAGGGTAGGTGTTCTGTCCAATTTTAAAGCGGTAAACAGAACTATTACCAATCATCCGCCATGGCTTTTTCCAATCGCGGATAATCACGACGCTATCATCATATTTGGATTCATAAGCAAAAAAGCTATCGATATTATCAACGATAACAATATCAATATCTAAAAACAGCGCAACCCCTTTTAGGTCATACAGCTCAGGTCTGAAAGTGGTCAGTTTTTTCCAGCCACGCTCAGGCCCTCGCGGCAAGTCCATCTCAGGAATTGGGTAGCATTTGATATTTGGATCAATACCAGTACTGTCATCGGTAAGACAAACCAT
>NZ_JBQQFC010000094.1:0-9017 GCF_052258445.1 Psychrobacter sp. T6-1 | reverse complement strand
TCAACCTCAGCTTGCATGCCATCAAAGTTGCTACCTTTCACTTCACGGAAGTCTTTTACCGTAAAGTCGTAGCCTTGAACATTGACGCTGTCGTTGGGTCCAAGTGCCACGTCACGCTCGATACTCAAAGTACTAGTGAAAGCGACGCCAATAACAGCGATGATGACACCAATATGAGCCGTTTGTTGCCCCCAATAGCTAAGGCGCAATTGGCGTAGGCCTTTAACAAGGCTCGGTGCGTTCTTGGTTTTATCTTTAAAATCAACCACCATCCACAAGAGCACCCAAAAGCTCACCGCTAGTGTAACGCCGATGTTGAGCATAGCCGACGGACTGGTAAAGTAAGTGACAATCGCTGCCAATACTAGACTGCTAGCGGCTATGACCATACCTACGCCGAGTAGCGGACGCTTGTCCTGCTTCCAGCGGATGTTGGAGCCCATACCCATAGCGATTAACAACAGCCAAGTTAAGGGCACAAATAGCGCATTAAAGTATGGAGGGCCCACCGATACCTGACCCAAATTAAAGGCATCAGCGATAATTGGATAGAGCGTACCTAGTAGTACTACCAAAGTCGCAATCAAGATAATGACGTTATTAATAACTAAAAACGACTCGCGTGAGATCAGCTGATACTGACTCTCGACGGTCAAGCGCCAACCACGCACGGCAAACATCAGCAGACCACTGCCGACGATAACCCCTAAGATAATCAAGATGACAAGGCCACGCGTTGGATCAGCGGCAAATGAATGCACAGAGGTAATGACCCCTGAGCGCACAAGGAACGTGCCTAGCAGACTAAGCGCAAAGGCAAAAATCGCTAGCATGATCGTCCACGCTTTGAATACGCCGCGCTTTTCAGTCACTGCAAGCGAGTGAATAAGCGCTAAACCCGCCAGCCACGGTAGTAATGAGGCGTTTTCAACCGGATCCCAAAACCACCAGCCGCCCCAGCCAAGCTCATAATACGCCCACCATGAACCAAGCCCGATACCGATAGTCAAAAAACCCCAAGCGGCAAGCGCCCATGGACGCGACCAACGCGTCCATACCGCGTCCAAACGCCCTTCCCAAAGCGCTGCCATACAAAAGGCAAAGGGTACTACCATACCAACATAGCCCATATACAGCATAGGCGGGTGGATAATCAGACCAAAATCCTGCAGCACTGGGTTTAGATCCGCGCCATCGACAGGTATGTTGGGCAGCGTGCGATCAAAGGGTGATGAGGTAAAAATAAGCATCGCCAGCATCATCATCTGCACGCCTGCCAGAATGATGAGCACCCGCGCACGCATGGATAGCGGTAGACCGCGGCTAAAATAGGAGACCAGCGCACACCACGTCGCCATAATAGTCATCCACAGCAGTAGCGAGCCTTCATGCCCGCCCCACGTCGCTGATAACTTATAATACCAAGGCAGTAACGTATTGGAGTGCTGCGTCACATAGACGAGACTAAAATCATTGTAATAAAAGCCTGCCATCAAAGCGACAAATGAGGTTATCATCGCTCCAAACTGTGCCCACGCTAAGCTCGGTGCTAATCGCTGCCAAGCGACAATATTACGCATGACACCAATAGTTGGTAGTACCACTTGCAAGATAGCCAGCATAAAAGCGACTAGCAAAGCAAAATAACCCAATTCTGTGATTAACATACGTCTCTAACCTTTTTACCCTAAGGGCAATTTACATAATCTAAGAGTGCTAGCAAGTAACGCTCAAAAGGCTTGTTGATAACAACGGTTTGATAGCGATAATCTGACGACAGCACTCTAATGACAACGGCTACTATACTTATCTACATTGAGGGAAAGAACACCAAAACCAAGTGTAGCCAACCCGCTAAGAACCCTGTTAAACCACCCAAGATAATCAGCGTGGTTTCATCCTCCTGAAAAGCAGGACGCAAAAGGTTTTGAAATTCTCGAGGCGATAGCTCGCGAATACGGTCGCGAAACAGACCAAATATTTTGCTCGCGCGGCTCTCATTGAGCTCAGGATCACGCAGCGGCACCATAGTAGCAGTAATGGATTTGTCGATAATCGTGTTCTTTAACTGTCCATAATCGCGGCGACCAAGGCTTACGCGCAGTGTCGTACTGACCACAGGCGATTCCAAAATCTGATATAGGTGCGATTTCATCAGCTCACGCGTTTGCGCCGCGCGCGCGCCGTACATCATCTCGTTCATGATGTTCTCAAGAGTCACCAAGTCACTGACGACAATCTCGGCAAACACCTCTGATACTTCCTCTTGACGCTTCATAAAGCCGCCTTGAAAGCGAAACTGAGCGATATGCGGCAGGCGCGGTTTAATAAAGGGAAAGCCGCTTGTGCGCTCAAATATCTTAATATAAGGAATAAAATGCGGCTCAACGGGATTAAACACCATCCAAATAGCAATCCAGTTGGTCAAAAAGCCCCAAATGGCGGCAAAGAAAGGTACCGTCCAGTGCTGCGGCACGACCAAAAAGATAAACATCTGGATCACACCAAATACCAATCCAATCAAAGCACTAATATGCCAAATAAAATCGATCTCTTTTTGACCGACTTTTAGGAACATATTGACCATCAAGCGCCGGTCACTCTCCATCTTGTTGACGATCATTTGACGCATATCGACCAAATCTTCGACATGATAAGTCAAATCAGTCACTAGCGATTGCATAATCTCAGGTAGCTCTTTGTGCGCTTGCACGTAGATACGGCGCTTGAGTGCATAAGGCAGATTGCCCCATAGTGCTGGCGAGTGCTCAAGCATAATCTCATCAATAAGCGCCTCTAGATGCTGATCGACAGTGTCTGTAATAAACACGGCCATCTGCTCAGGCTCCATCGCTTGAAAGAACTCATCGAGAGAGCCAAGCTTTGAGAGCGTCTGATCGACGATGACACCAGATATCTTGCCCGCCTTACGCGGTACAATGCCTTGCCAGCCAATACCAGGCAGTCCAAAAAATGGAAAGTTAGGAATCCTGATACCCCGAAACTTAATGGGGTAAAATAGCATTTTAAGCGCCATCCATACATGCACCCAAGTGACAAATGCGGTCACAGGCGGAATGGTCAGCATGGCAAAAAACTGAGGATGCTGGACGATCGTCTGCCATAATGAAGTTGCGACCATAACTCTTTATGTCCCTAGCGTAACCATTATTGAAGTAAAATGTTGCTCGCTTTATATCATTAAATGCAAAGCGGCTTATTAGTAGCTTATCAGTAAAAAAGTAAGACAAATAAATCGCCTGATTTTAGCATACTTGCCATTTATTAGCACTGCTAACGCTAGGCTTAGTTGTGACTAAAGGTGACACACTTTGCAGGCCTGGTATGATTGAAATTGACCTACTATGCCCCATAATTTATAAGCAAAAGACGACTAGGCGCAGCGCTTTGCACCATGAGAGCAGTTGCTCTTTTACTCCTGTCTTCTGCTATAATCCTTTTCGGCTACCTGCTTATCAGCTGATGTGCTAGTGTCACGCTATATTCTTGAATTTATTACAAATAACGTCGTAAGTTATACCTTTATCTGATTGCTACATACTGATGGTCTATGAATAAAATGATTTCGCCTGACACCGATTACGTCAACCGTATCTTTATGCGGCGTATACTCATACTTGGGTTATTAATATTCTTAGGCTTAAGTGGCTTGCTCTTGCGTTATGGCTACTTGCAAGTCTACGCCCATGATCAGTACACCACGCAGGCTGATAACAATCGCATCAAACTCATATCAGCGCCGCCGAGTCGGGGTTATATTTATGATCGTAACGGTATTTTGCTCGCTGATAACAAACCTGTCTTTACCGCTATGCTAAGCCCTGATGAAGTCGAAAATCCAGAGCGTACGTTGACTTTGCTCGCCCCTATCTTTGGTCTGACTGACACTGACATTACTGATATTTTGGCGCGACTAAGCAAAAACAAAAACGATCCTGTGACGATTAAAATTGATCTCACTGAAGCGCAATTGGCGCAGTTTAGTGAGCGCAAACCCTTCTTTCGCGGTGTGACTATTCAGAGTAAATTGACCCGTACTTATCCTTATGATGAGCTGTTTGCTCATGTGATTGGTTATGTCGGTCGCATCAATGACAAAGAAAGCAAGCGCATCGACAAAGAGCGCTATGCTGGCACGGATTTAATCGGCAAGATAGGTATAGAGGATTATTACGAGGATATTTTACTGGGTCAACCTGGCTATCAGTCGGTTGAGACCGACGCTCATGGCGATATCATACGCCAGCTTGAATCCAAGCCGCCCGTTGCAGGTAACGATATTACCTTGAGCTTAGATTATGGCCTACAAACCATTGCCCAGCAGCAGCTCGATGGCAGGCGCGGCGCTATCGTTGCTATAGACCCAAGTAACGGTGATGTACTCGCTTTTGTGAGTAATCCAAGTTATGACCCTAATCCCTTTATCTCAGGTATCTCGTTTAAAGATTACGGCGCGCTGCGCGAGGATCTCGATCAGCCGCTATATAACCGCGCTCTACAAGGAATGTACCCACCTGCGTCGACGATTAAGCCCTTCGAGGGTTTAGGCGGTATTCATTACGGTCTGCGTGATTGGAATACTACTATCTATGATCCTGGTTATTTTAGCTTACCTGGAGACTCACACCGATTTCGAGATTGGAAGCGCGGCGGTCATGGCACCGTCGATCTCAAAAAATCTATCATGATGTCGGTTGATACTTATTATTATAAGCTGGCCTATGAGATGGGTATTCAGCGCTTACATGATTGGATGGGCCGTTTTGGTTTTGGTAAAGAGACAGGTATCGATTTGCCTCATGAAAAATCTGGCATCATGCCCTCCCCTAAATGGAAGCAAGAGACTTATGGCAAAAACTGGCTGCCTGGTGAAACCATTTCAGTCAGTATTGGTCAAGGGTATTTTTTAGCGACGCCGCTACAAGTTGCAAACGCAACTGCTATGACTGCCAGCAAGGGCTATCATATTACTCCGCACTTACTAAAGCGTAGTGACGGCGCCGCACCTGTAAAAGTCATCGAAAAGCCAGATGGCAAAATTGACTATAACGGCAAACCCTCTGACTGGCTGCTGATGCACAATGCTATGGAGGAGACGGTTCAAAGAGGTACTGCTCGCGGCATCTATACCGATAAATACCGCATCGCAGGCAAGACAGGTACCGCGCAGGTCAAGTCTATCGCTCAGGGCAAAAGCTACGATAAATCAACGCTCGATAAGCGCCACTGGGATCATGCTTGGTTCACAGGGTTTGCACCTGTTGAGGAGCCCTCTATCGCTTTAGCCGTACTGGTCGAAAACGGTGGCGGCGGTAGTGCGGTAGCTGCGCCTGTTGGCCGTGCGCTGTTTGACTATTGGGTTATGCAGCGCAAAAAAAATCCTATCTTGCCACCAAGTCCTGATGAGTTAAAACAGATCAAACAGCAAAAGGCAATAGAAAAAGCGGCGCGTGATCTGCTGCGTGAGCAAGAGGCTGAGCTAACCGCACAACTAAAAGCGGCGGCGAGTACAGACTGACGAATAAAATAATTTAAATACCTATGGGTCAAAGGATTATGGCAAAGGCTGCAAAACACAAAAACCGTAAGCAAAAAGTATCGACTCATACCGTACCAGCTAATACTAGGCGCGCCGATCACCAAGCTGTCAGCAACGTGCGTATTATCGGTGGTCAATACAAGCGCCGCGGCATTGGCTTTATTGATAGTGAAGGGTTGCGTCCGACGCCAGATCGACTGCGTGAGACACTCTTTAATTGGTTGCTGGCTGATATTCATGACGCCCGCGTGTTAGATAGCTGTGCAGGTAGCGGCGTGCTAGGGTTTGAATCGCTATCTCGCGGCGCAGCGTACTGCACCTTTATCGAAACCAGCCGCGCCCAAAGCCAGATGCTCATCCAAAGCGCAAAGCAGCTTAATATTACTCCTGATAACTATCACGTTATCAATGGTGCAGCTGAACAAGTACTGATGAATATGCCAGACTCGCCGTTTGACGTTGTGTTTATCGATCCGCCTTATGCCGATGATTTGTGGCAGCCCATACTATCTGCCTTACTCACTCAGTCTCTAATCACTAGAGAGACGCTTATTTATCTAGAAGCCGATAAAGACTTGCGCCCTCAGCTTGAGGCATTAGCGATAAATTTGCGTGAAAATTCAGCTCACGTAGATATAAAAGGTTTTGATTGTATAAAACATACTCAAGTTGGACAAGTTGTCGCTGGACTTTATCAGCTGTCGTTGTCATAATCCTTTTATCTTTTTTAATGCTCAAATCTTTTTTAATAGCTGACATTCAAGCCAAATGTTAGCTTTTGACTGATATGCGCAAAAATAAACCCCAATGCGGCTTGCAAGCTTAAGCGCTACTGCTTATAATGTGCAGTCTGTTTTTTGAGAGCCCCGTTCCCAGCTAAACTCTCAATGAATTCTAATTTAAGGTTTTATCATGAAAACACTTAGTGCAAAACCAGCTGAAGTGACCCATGACTGGTTTGTTGTCGATGCTGACGGCAAAACCCTTGGTCGCCTAGCTACGCAAATCGCAACTCGTTTACGCGGTAAGCATAAGCCTTCTTTTACCCCGCATGTTGATACTGGTGACTTCATTGTCGTTATCAACGCTGATAAAATCACAGTAACGGGTAAAAAAGCGCAAGATAAGAAATACTATCGTCACAGTGGTTACCCAGGCGGTATCAAAGAAACCAACTTCAATAAGCTGCTTGCACATAAGCCTGAAGATGTTCTACATAAAGCAGTTAAGGGTATGCTTCCTAAGGGTCCTCTTGGCTATGCGATGATCAAAAAGCTAAAGCTATATGCAGGCTCTGAGCATCCACATGAAGCCCAGCAACCTAAAGAACTAGACATCTAAGGATAATTTTATGGAACGCAATTACGGAACTGGTCGCCGCAAGACCTCTACCGCTCGTGTCTTTTTAGCTAAAGGTACTGGTAGCATTGTCGTTAACGGCAAGCCACTTGATGAGTATTTTAGCCGTGAAACCTCACGCATGGTCGTTCGTCAACCGCTAGAATTACTTGACTCACCTGTCGCTTATGACTTGTTTATTACTGTCAAAGGCGGTGGTATCAGTGGTCAAGCAGGCGCGATTCGTCACGGTATCACTCGTGCCCTAATCGAGCTTGACGAGACTAACAAGCCTGCCCTAAAAGCGGCTGGGTTTGTCACTCGTGACTCACGTCAAGTTGAACGTAAGAAAGTTGGCCTACGTAAAGCACGTAAGCGTCCACAATTCTCGAAGCGTTAATCAAAGCTACGGCCTATTACTTATTGCAATTTAAGACTCGCGATAAATAAGCCTAGATTTGCAAAGCCTTATAAGTGCCAATGTGCTTATAAGGCTTTTTTGTGCTTGTGATGTTATTAAACTTAGATATACAGCTCAAGTATGATTGCATATTTGCTTGCAAAGTCATCCGCCCTACCTCATCATACCTATACCTTTTATAACTGATCTAATTCTATGAAAGCGCCTGAACAATACGATCCAAGTAAGCATAATAAATCAGACCCTAAAGTAGCAAGTGCGCAAACGACAAAGTCGCCAGCACTACCTGAGGGTACACCAAGCATCACTGACACTCAAAAAAAAACGGCACATGCTGACAAAAAGCCTTTTTTATGGCAGTTTTTACACCCGAAATATTGGGCGATTTGGCTACTCATGGCTATGATTTTGCCAATGATATATCTGCCACTACGCTGGCAGTTTTGGCTTGGGCGCAAGCTTGGTATTGGAATTTATAAAGTAGCAGGCTCACGGCGGCGCGATACTATGATCAACCTAAGCTTGGCGTTTCCAGAGAAGCCTGAAGCTGAACGTGAGCTGATGGCCAAGCAAGTCTTTGTTAATCAAGGCATCGGTGTGTTTGAGACTTTGTGCGCTTGGTTTCGTCCTAATGTCTTTACTCGCACTGTGTCCATCTCAGGCTTACAGCATCTAGTCAATGCGCAAAACGAAGGCCGCGCCGTTATTTTATTGGGCGCTCACTATACCATGCTCGATCTGGGTGGCCTGCTCTGCACGCAGTTTTTTGCTACTGATTGTATGTATCGCCCGCAAAACAATCCACTGTTAGATTGGTTCATCTATAACGGTCGTACCAATATCTTTGGCAAGCAGATATCCAGCCGTGACATGCGCAGCCTGGTCGATTCTATTAATTCAGGTCATGTTATATGGTACTCACCGGATCAAGACTATGGTCTTAAGCAAGGCGTAATGGCGCCATTTTTTGGCGTGCCTGCCGCGACGATTACTATGCCGCGCAGGCTCGCCAAACTTGGTAGTAAAAAACACCCGCCAGCAGTGATAGCGCTACATACTTATCGGCAAACGCCAGATAATCTGCCGCGCGGCAAACGCCCGCATTATCATTTAACTATTACTCCTGCCTTAGATAATTATCCAAGCCGCGATGAAGTAGCTGATGCAACGCGTGTCAATGAAGTATTAGAGGGCCTCATTCGTATCGATCCAACGCAGTGGATGTGGTTTCATCGGCGTTTCAAACACGGACCTAAAGGCCGTAGTAATATCTACAAGTAAGCCTGATGCTCTATACATAAACAAAGCCATCAAGAATTTTGCTATACTTTGCGCCATTAAATTGAGTCATTTTCAGTGACTCAGCACCTTTTTATAATAACGACTAACGGATTTATTATGAGTAATCAAACTGACGCGCCTAAACGCATCTTAACAGGCATCAAACCTACAGGTATTCCGCATCTAGGCAATTATGTCGGCGCGATTCGCCCTGCTATCGAGTCTATTCAAAATAGCGATGATGAGGCGTTTTTCTTCTTAGCCGATTATCACGGTATTATAGGCTGTTATGATCCTGCTATCATTCATGAATCTACCAAAGCTATCGCTGCCACTTGGATCGCCTGCGGTCTTGACCCTGAGCGTGTCACTTTTTATCGTCAGTCGGACGTGCCAGAGATACCTGAGCTGACTTGG
>NZ_JBQQFC010000093.1:0-9088 GCF_052258445.1 Psychrobacter sp. T6-1 | reverse complement strand
ACATAAGCTTAAAATAGGCGCAGAACAGTATCTTGCATTTATTGCTATTGCTTACAAAGCGTCATCATTTGCTTGCAAACTAATCATACATCTGTGAAGGCGGTCTGTTAGTATCAAAGGTGGTACTAAGAAAAAACATATGCCTAAAAGTACTAATACAGGTGCCTATTCACCGTTATCCGCTAGATAGTGTCAGATTAAGATGACGACCATTTATAGTGGTAATGCTTTAATAGAGTACCAATACAAAAGGTTTATTAACGATAATAAAATAAGGAATGCATCTATGAAAGCAACACTTAAGAGTTTACGCGAGACCAAAGCCAATCCAGCCGTGAGTATTTTTGTTAAGACCCATCGCGAGCATCCTGCCAATGAGCAAGATCCTATCGCCCTCAAAAACCAATTAAAAGTTGCAGAAGAGCGCCTAAACAATGAGTACGATAAGCACACAGCGACCACGATCATGGATAGTATCCATGCAAAAACCAATGATCTTAATCATAACTATAATCTAGATACTCTCGCTATTTTTGCTAGCGTCGATGATGTGCAGCTCATCCGTATGCCGCTTGACACTACAGAGCGCGTGGTGATCTCAGACAGCTTTGCAACGCGTGATTTGGTTCGTGATATGGCAAGCGCAGTACACTTTTATACCGTTGTGTTGACTCGTGATGTCGCGCGCTTAATTGAGGCGTCAAATGATCGCGTCGTTGCTGAGTTTGATAAAGATGATGACAAGCAAAACAATATGGAAAACATTGCCTTTCCTGTCGAAAACAATGGCTTATATACCACCAGTGATGGCGGCTCAGATCGCTCGGCGAATAATGAGAGCAGTCATCTAAAAGAGTTCTTTAACCAAGTGGACAAGAGCGTACAAGAGCTATGGGGTGAGCACAAATTACCACTCGTTATCGTCGGCGATGCCAAAAATATCGGCTACTATAAAGAAGTTTGCGATCGTCCAGACAACATTATCGCTACGGTCTCCAACGTGACCAATCTAGATGATGGCGGCGCGCAGCATATCGTTGATGGCGTTCAAGAGGCAGTAGAAGAGTATCGCTCATCACTACATCAAGAGGCGATGGGTGAGATTGACAAAGCTCGCGGCGCTGAGATGCTACGTACTGACTTGCAAGAAGTCTATCGCGGCGCGTTCCAAGGCGCAGGCGAGACGCTGTATGTACGTCGTTGGTACATCCAACCTGCCAAAATCGATGAAAAAGCGCAGACGCTAACGGTAGTCGACGACGCAGCTGGCGAAGGCGTTACTGATGACGCTATCGGCGTGATTATTGAGCATGTCATTCACAATGGCGGCGACGTGGTGTTCTTGCCTGAGGAGATCATGGGCGAAGATCAACCGATTGCTCTGGTCACCCGTTATTGATATAGCACTTGGTCATATAACTAAGTATCATAAAAGTACAATAAAGGAGCATTGGTTCATAACGAGTCAATGCTCTTTTTACATTATAATAAGGCATCCACGATGATTATTCCAAACACACCCCTTGGACATAAGATAAAAAGCTTGCAAGCAACGACGACTATGCTGTTGCGCGGTGCGCGTGGCAATATGGGCACGCCCAAGCCTATGCAGCCTGAAAAAATGCTGGTGCTCTATGAGCATGAGGCCTGTCCCTATTCGCGCCGTGTACGTGAGGTCATGACCCATCTTAATTTAGACTTTGAGAGTCGTCCCAGTCCGCACAAAGGTCACGTTTACCGCGATGAGCTCACAAAACGGGTTGGTAAAGCGCAAGTACCGTTTTTGATTGATGATAACCAAGACGTCAAATTACTTGACTCACAAGCGATTATCGATCATCTATTCGCGCATTATTCCAAAAAAGGCACAACCCCCAGCAAGTATCAAAGAGCCCAAGATGATGACAACGCCACCCTTGTCAATAAAGCGGCGAGTGTGGCCTCTATGATGCGCGGCGTAAAAGCCGACCACCCCAAAAAGAACGACGCGCGCGGTAAACCTGATAAGCCCCTACATTTATATGGGTTTGAGGCCAGTCCCTTTTGCCGATTGGTGCGTGAAAAACTCAGCGAGCTTGAAGTCGGTTATATTAACCACAGCGTCGCTCGCGAGCAGATTCAAGACATTGGCGGCTTTGGCGTTCGACTCAGTGTAGGGGAGTATCAGCCTGTCAAAGGCGGTAAACGTGAGCGTTTGATGAATGAGGTGATGCATGGCAAATTACAATTTCCGTATCTAGTAGATCCTAATACCGATACGCAAATGTATGAGTCCAAAGACATTATCAATTATTTAGATGAGCACTATGGGTAGTTGGTCTGTTGATCTTAGCTGAGTACGCTGCTCCAGCGCTTTGATAAACTACCATAATGATTATCTGCTACTATTCATCATAAGTTTGCTAATTATTTTGATTACGACTAAACGATCAAACCCAATTTTTCTATCTTAAAAATGATAATTCTATGACCACTAAATCTTTTGTATTGACCAGTTATAACATTCATAAAGGCATGTCGCCGATGAATCGGCAAGTCAAGATGCAGGGTATTGCGCAGGCGCTCGATACTATACGTGCAGATGTAATTTGCTTGCAAGAAGTGCAAGGTCAAAACCTAAAACGCAATCTACAATACAACGAATACCCTGATCAATCGCAGCACGAATGGTTCGGAGAATATCTGCAATTTCAAAATAGCTATGGCAAAAACTCCGAGTACCAAAACGGTCATCACGGCAATGCAGTACTAAGCCGGTTCCCGTTAGACCCCAAACACAATGTCAATATCACCGTCAATAAGCTTGAGCAGCGCGGCGTATTGCACTGCGAAGTTCAACCCATTGGCTGGGATATCCCTGTCGTTATCTTGTGCGCGCATCTCAATCTATTTGAGCGCGACCGTATCAAGCAGTACGAGGCGATCAGCGACTACGTGCGTAACGCCATTGCTCCTGATCAGCCACTGATATTGGCAGGTGATTTTAATGATTGGAAAAAGATGTCTTGTGATAAATTAGCGACCAATCTCGGTATGACCGAGGCTCTACGGTGCTGTCATGGCAAGCTATTACCGACGTTCCCAGCTAAATTGCCTGTACTCAGCTTAGACCGTATCTACGTGCGCAATCTGACGATTAAGGATGCTTGGGTACATACGGGCAAGCCGTGGTCGACGCTATCAGATCATCTACCGATTAGTGCAGAGCTGGTGCTGGCTTAGCCTGATTACTTTTAAACCATCGAAAAGGAAGACGCAATCATGTCTACGCACGCTATACCAAAAGACCAGCACGCTGTACTGATCAGTAAATTTGGTACGCCTGAGGTCATGCGCTACGAAGGTGGCGTTCAAGTCCCTGACATTGGTGATAACCAAGTACTGATAAAGGTCGCGTATGCAGGTATCAATCCTGTCGATTACAAGACTCGTCAAGGCAAAGGCTGGGGCGCAGACAATATTCAAAAACAGTATTTCGATAAAGGGTGGTCTACCATCTTAGGCTTTGACGTCGCAGGTATAGTCGTCAAAAGCAGTAGTGATGATTTTGCTATCGGTGATAAGGTTGCCTCGCTTAGCTTCAATGGACAGTGCTATGCCGAGTATGTAGCGGTTGAGGCAGAGCTACTTGCCAAAGTGCCCAAGACTGTTAGTTTAGAGCAGGCAGGGGCGGTGCCTTGTGTCGGTCAAACAGCATTACAGTTCATTGATTTTGCCGATATAAAAGCAGGTGAGCACGTCGTTATGAATGCCCCTGCTGGCGGCGTTGGGCAATTGGTCGTGCAACTGTTGATGGACAAAGTGGCGACGATGGGCATCAAAGTTACCGTGATCTGCTCACCTGATAAGTACGACAAAATCTCAGGTTTGGTCGATAGAAACCAGCTAGCGGGCTGGATTGACTATACTAAAGACGATAATTTCCCTAACTTACAAGCGGATGTGTTGCTAGATTTGGTCGGTAACGAGGCTGGCGTGCGCGCGCTGAGCGTACTTAAACCTCGCGCGCGCGTCTTCGTGCTACCGACGATTTGGGTGGATAAGCTTAAAGAGGCAGGTAGTGACAAAAACCTAAGCGTAGAGGGCTATGCAGTCAAGCCCAATGGTCAAGACATGACGCGCGTGCTTAAGTGTCTTGCTGATAGCAAGCTGACGCTACAGATTCAGCAGGTTTATCCTTTAGCACAGGTAGTCGCCGCTCACACTGATCTGCAAAAAGGCGACGCCTTTGGCAAATTGGTACTCGCCGTATAAGTTACCTTTATACTACCTATCCGTGTTTATCCTTACAAAACCAATGCGTGTAAGCCGCTATAGTATTCATACTGCGGCCTTTATTGATCGCTTCTAAAAGCGGCTGGTTTGAAATTTTGGTTCTCAGCCGCCTAGCACATAATCATTATTAAGGATAAAAAAATGACCGATGCAAAGGATAATGCAAATAGCGACACTAGCAACGACACCAAAAGTCACGGCAGAGGTAACGTTTATGCTGCTCAAGTACGCCAAGAGATAGAGGCATGGAAAAACCCTGATCAAAATATAATAGATAAAACCTTTGCAGCTTTAAGTGCGCCAATAGACAAGGCAGGCGATGCGCTAATGAACGCGCCGCAATTGGGCGAGACGCTCAAGCAAGCGACACAAAAAGCTATTGTAACTCTAAGCGATGCAGCAAACTGGACGCTAGATACCCAAGATGCTATAGAGGCTTATCGCAATACGCTGGGTAATAGTGACGCGGTTAAATCTTTCGATGACATTGCAAGCTTAGATATCGCGGATGTTGATGAGCAAGTGACATTATTTAAGAGCAAATACGTAGCACTGACAAGTGCACAAGGCGTAGCGACAGGAATGGCGGGCTGGGCAGGTATCAGTGCTGACGTGATGGGACTAATCACCGCCAATCTGCGCGCTATCGGTGAGTATGCCACTTATTATGGTTTCGATATGAGTCAAAAAGGCGAACAGCTATTTGCCATGTCACTGCTAGCAGTTGCGACTTCTGCGTCTGCTGATGAGCGTAAAGCGGCGCTTGAGGATACGGCAAGCTTAACTCAAGACCCTGAGACTAAGGCATTTAATAAAATAAATGAAGAGCTGATGTCGCGAATACTTAGACAGACGGCAACCAAAGTGGCGACCAATATGGTCAAAACCAAAGCGGCGCAGATTATTCCTGCGGTAGGCGCTGTGGTCGCAGGCGGCGTCAATGCCAATTATACGGCAAGTGTGTGTGAAGCGGCGTATCAGTGCTACCGCGAGCGTTTTTTGGATCGCCAAGAGTCATTTTAAGCGAGCATACGCCGAAAGGTCAAGCTGATACGGCCTGAATCAACCGTTGTGGTCTTGGTGATACTATGCTTCCAAAACGTCTGCGTATCTCCCTGCATGACAAGCAGCTGACCTGACTTAAGATAGAGCGCAGCTTTGACAGGCTTGTTTTGGTGTCTGATAGTTTTGTGTTTAAAGACAAATTTGCGTGTGGCGCCCAAAGATAGCGCCGCAATAATAGGACGGTCACCTAGCTCCTTTTCATCGTCAGCATGGTAGCCCATACCCTCAGCTCCTGACGGATAATAGTTAAGCAAACAGGAGTTGAAATTGGTCTTAATACCTTGCGCTAGTAGTGATTTCTCGATAAATTGTTTCACATGAAACACAGAATCCGACCAAGGAATGCTCGAATGCGTATGGCCTGAATAGCGATAGCTTGTGCCGTCGTCACCCATCCAGACAATTTTGCGGCTAGTGATATGTGTCTTGCCAAACAAAGTCACACGATCAGATTGCCAAGGCAAGTCAGCCAACAAAGCTTCGTATAACGCATTAGCGTCCTCAATCACCACACCAAAATCATTCAAAATACCATCACAGGGTAGTAAATTGTGCTGAGGGATGAGCGGGAACAAATTAGTCATAGGGCATCTATAGTCAGTCCATTGTAAGCGTAACTGATATTAATTTTGCGCAGCCTCTGGCTGCAACGACACAGCATGCAAGGAAAATTGATATCAGTTGCGCGTTAAAATTAAATGTATCTGTTTTATTTAGTATTTACTATACCCTATAGATTAAAGATGTTGTTTACTTGTCATTGAAGTCTTTTAGGATGAGCTTAGCGCATTCTTCTGGCGCTTCTACAGGGAGTAGATGTCCATTTTCAGGCATAACGATCAGCTGATCTGAAGGGACAAATTTTTGCCAATTTTTGCGAACTTGATCGTTAATAAAAATAGTGGGTTTACCGATAATTAAGGTATAAGGAACGGGGGTCTTTTTTAGGGCGTCGTCGATATAGGGTATGCCAAAATAGCTTGCCAATTCTTGCTTTGGACTAAAAATAAAGCGGTAACTGCCATCGTCTTGCAGCTCAAGGCTTTGCTCAGCAAAGAGGTGCAAGTGCTCGTCTGAGATACGACGATAGGCATTTTTGCTACGTAAGTTATCATAAAGCTCTGTCACACTTGACCAAATATTTTGTTTACTCAGCGCGCTTTTAAAGGGTTCTCGAGTGAGCAGAACCTTACGAGGAATGAGCTTGTATAGCCTTGCTTGGCGTTTGGTAAAAGTCACAGGCTCAATTAAATATAGCTTTGAGAACAGATCAGGACGTTTAGCCGCTGCCATCGCGGTCGCAGTCGCGCCTTGTGAATGACCGATACCGACTACAGGCTTATCTTGCGTCTGCTCCAAAAACTTAATAAGAAGATCGGCATCCTGCTGGCGGGTCAACACTTTTGCCTTTGGCTTATCATACCAATAGCCGCGCATAGCCAGCGCGCTGATATCAAAATTTGTGGAAAGCTGGGTGAGCAGCGGTTTGTAATTACCGACAGTAAAGCCATTACCTCCATAAAAATGAGCAGGCGCGCGCTTAGTGTTTGTATGTGCGCCAAGAGTACTTAAATCGTAATACCGCGCTTTTTTCTTTTTGAGGGTAATCGGTTTGGCAAAATCTTGCATGACAGCACTATCCTTATACTTTGTATTCGTTTAACTTTATAATGGTTTAGTTATCTTCACCTAAGAACCCACCACTTTGACGTTGCCACAAGCGCGCATATACACCACCGAGCGCGAGTAACTCCTCATGGCTACCTTGTTCGATGATCTGGCCTTGTTCCATAACCACCAAGCGATCTAGGGCGGCAATCGTTGAGAGGCGATGGGCAATCGCAATGACCGTTTTGCCCGTCATGATGTCGTTTAGACTCTCAGTAATGGCAAACTCAATCTCAGAATCAAGGGCACTGGTGGCTTCATCTAATAACAAAATTGGCGCGTTTTTGAGCATGACGCGCGAGATAGCGATACGCTGACGCTGACCGCCTGAGAGCTTAACCCCGCGCTCACCAACATGAGTATCAAGACCTGTATTGCCTTTATCATCGTATAAGTCTTTGACAAAGTCCCAAGCCTGCGCTTGTTTGGCGGCAGTTATAATCTCGTCATCGCTTGCATCAGGGCGACCATAGGCAATGTTTTCGCGGACGGTACGATGAAGTAAGGAGGTGTCTTGGGTAACCATACCGATTTGCTGACGCAGGGACTCTTGAGTGACCTTGTCTATAGCCTGTCCATCGATACAGATTTTGCCACTATCGACATCGAAGAATCTTAAGAGCAAATTGACCAGTGTTGATTTACCTGCGCCTGAGCGCCCAACCAGACCGATTTTTTCGCCTGGTTTGATATCGAGATAAAAGTTATCTAGTAGTTTAACTTGTGACAAGTTTGATGCGGCAACCGTTTTGACCTCATCGATACGCGCCCCTTCAATATCGCCATTCTCCTCACCTTCATAACTAAAATCAACCTGATCAAACACAATATGACCGTCAGTGACTTTTAGAGTGGGCGCATTTGGTACATCGATAATAGTTTGCGGCGCTGATAACGTGCGCATACCGTCTTGTACCGTACCGATACTCTCAAACAAGCTAGCGGTTTGCCACATGATCCAGCGGGTCAGACCGTTTAGGCGTAGTGCCATCGCCGTCGCCGCAGCAATCGCGCCGACGCCAACGGCGCCTTGTTGCCACAAATAAAGACCGATACCTGCGGTACTACTGACCAAAATCACGCTAATGAGATGAGTTGAAACCTCCAAATAGCTTACCCAGCGCATTTGCGCGTGTACCGTACCCAAAAACTGACCCATCGCATTTTTGGCATAACCTAGCTCACGGCGTGAATGACTAAAGAGCTTGACGGTCATGATATTGGCATAAGCGTCGGTAATACGTCCAGTCATGAGTGCGCGAGCATCTGCTTGTACAATAGCAGTTTGTTTTAATTTAGGAATAAAATACCACATCGTCAAAGCGACTAAGATGAACCAAACGATAAAAGGTATCAATAATAAGCTGTCTAAATTAAATAAAATGACGCCCGTTGTAATAAAATAAACGGTAACGTACATAAACATGTCGGTGACCGTCATCACCGTATCACGTACCGCAAGCGCCGTTTGCATTACTTTGGCTGAGACGCGACCTGAGAACTCATCTTGATAAAACTGCATCGACTGCCCAAGCATACGCTGATGAAAACGCCAGCGCATCTGCATGGGGAATACGCCTTGTAAGGTTTGAAAATGAATAAACGACGATAAGGCAATCCAAAAGGGGCTAACTAGCATCACTGCAAACATAAGCAGGAGCATATCGCCTTTGTTTAGCCATAGATTTTGCGGGGTATAAATCCCAAGCCAATCGACAATATCGCCAATCCAAGCAAACAGCATAGCTTCATAAACGCCAATACCCGCTGAAAGCACCATAAACAGCAGCAGCCAGCCACGCAGGCCTTTGGTACAGGCCCACAAGAACTTTAGCAGACCATCACGAGGTGCAGGTAGCGGCATTGGAGATTCAGGAAAAGCGGGCAGACGGGTTTCAAAAAAGCGAAAAAGTGCATTCATAGGTAGCAAACAGACAGTAGTATCAGCGTACAAAAACCAGCATTAGTACTCGCGGTTTTGTGCCTTTACTTTTAGGATTAGAATAATCGGATATTTTATCAAACTTCATTATCAGGCTTGCAGGCTAATTGTAAGCTGAGATCGACTGATGAGGATACT